>CAYOKC010000062.1:0-20810 GCA_964404415.1 uncultured Leptolinea sp.
CGATCCTGTGGAGCAGCCGCTTCACAGGATTTTCTGAATATTCACGGTAAAAATCACGCGCGGCATCTTCCAGTGTGATATCAGAACTGTTGTCTTTCATCAGGAACCAGCGGTGATCCATGATCCACACATACAGGTCCGCTTCGGTTCGTTCCGGAAAGCCTTCCAGGATTTTCTGTTCCCGTATAACCCTGACCACCGGAAGATAGATATTGTCATACCAGGAAAGGGTTGCTTCTTCAAATGAAACCGCCCGGTTGAATTCCTCCCCCAGGAACCAGGCATGCGTCTGGATATGTTCCAGGAGGTGTGTGTAAAGCTCTGGAATGGTTAATTCAATATTCGACTCAGGGCGGATCTCTTTCAAACGCGTTTTATGGTAAAAACGCGCCATCTGCCGTTTGCCGATCAGGTCAAGCAGGTCGGTTTCAGGGGTTATGGGGATGGGTGTTTCTATTTCAATGACCACAGCGTCGATGAAGGCCTGTCCGCGTTCGCGGGCGACAGAGACACGATGGTTGCCGTCTTTCACAAAGTACACTTCGCCCAATTTGTATAACTCAATGGCCGGTAGCTCCACATCCATCAGGTGAGCACGGTCAATGCTCTCCCACCGGCTGCGCGTTGACGTTCCTTTGGGCAGAAAGGCTCGGTCAAAATCCTGAAAGCGGCCTACGCTGCCCACAATGGCGTCAATGGGTACCTGGCGCAGCCCGATATAATGCTGTCCCTTGGTTGGAAGCAGCTTGAGAACCTGGTCATATGGCAGCAGTTCATTGGACTGGCGGGTAAGCAGGCTGATCACACTGCGCCAGCCGCTCTTACGGTGCGCTGAATCAAAATCTGATTGCGCGCGTTCTTTGAAGGTGAGGGGTGAAAAATCATTGGAGTCTGGAGACATTCTTTACTCCGGATCTAATTTATCCCGATTGGGAGGTCTGTTACCTGATATCCGTAGGTATTGAGGATCTTCGTTTGACCCAGGAATGTCAATTTGACGGCATCCTGGCGGTACAGGTGAACATGACCGTGAAGGTGATAGGACGGGTGAAAAACACTGTCAAACCAGCGAAAGGCTTTTATCCCCTGGTGAGGCCGGTCGTCCGCGTCATGGATACCGGCAGGCGGGGCATGGGTGACAAATACATCAAGGAACCGGCCATGCCGCATTTTGTTCCAGAACAGGCCGGGAAGCAACCGGAAGACATTCATCCACATTTCACGCTGGGAATACTGGTATGGGCCTTTGTTGTACCGTAGGCAACCTTCCACGCCAGCCATCAGAAGCCCTCCCGTGGAGCGCGTTACCCGGCGGTGCAGGTTATGGCCGCCCAACGGGAATTGCCGTTCCCATTCAGTTCCGTATTCCACTACCGGGGCGTGATTGCCGCGCACATAATATAAGGGCTTGTTCAACATACTGATGATGTATTCCAGATAATAATAGGGCAGGTCGCCGCAGCCGATGACCACATCAACGTCACCGAAACGGTCCACGATCTGTGGACTGTAGATCAGGTTCAGTTCCACATCGCTGACAGAGAGTATCTTCATCCGGGCACCATTCCCAGGGCGGTTACGGATGCCGCTGCCATCTGCCGTGTATGGGTGATGCTGACGGCCCAGGTCGTAAGACCCAATCCGTCTGCCAGTTCCACCGCGCGTCCATGCAATACGATGGAGGGGGCGCCCAATTCATCGGTGACGGTTTCAACGTCCTGCCAGCGGATTTCACCGATTCCACAGCCCAATGCCTTGGAGACCGCTTCTTTCACGCAAAAATACCCGGAAAGAGTGGAATTTGAATCGGCAGCCTGACCCAGTTCAACCGGTGTGAAGACTCTTTGTAGAAACCGCTGCCGGATCTTTGGATCAAGTTGCTCCAATCGAGAAATGTCCAGTATATCCAGGCCGGTTCGCAGAACCAACCGCGCCATGGGTTATTTCTCCGGGCCGGCGCTGATGATGGCCAATTTGTCAGGGTGAATATACATGCGGGCTGTTTCCAGCACGCTTTCGGGGGTGACGGCTTTTACAGTATCGGCATACCGCCGGTAATAATCAAGACCCAGTTGGAAGCGTTCGATATTCAGCAAAGCGCCTGCCACGCCCCCGTTTGATTCCAGCGAAAGGGGCAGCCGGCCAATGTAATTGGCCATGCTGTCCGCCAGTTCATCGGCGGTCACCGGTTCGGCGGTGAAGCGTTTTAACTCTTCATGAACCAGGTCAATGGTACGCTGCAAGTTGGACGGGTTGACCCCGGCCGAAACTTCCCATGAACCAGCTTCAATCCATGAGTTCAGGCTGGCCGAAGCGTGATAGGCGAGGCCTGATTTTTCGCGCACAATGTCACCGATGCGGCCCATCATGCCGAATTGACCCAGAACGCTGTTCCCCAGTGAGGCGGACATGTATTCAGGCGCGTTCCGGCGGGGGCCCAGTGTGCCGATGATGACATCCGCCTGGCTTTTGCCAGGTATACCGATGTGTTTGACCACTTTCTTCTTCAGGGGCGCTACAACCGGAAATTGGCGCAATGGTAGGGTGTTTTCCATCTGCCACGCGCCCAATGCCTGACAAACCAGGTCATAGCAGGCATCCGGTTCAATCGCGCCGACGACCACCAGTACCATCCCATGTGGATGGTAGGAGTTCTTCTGGAAGCGTTGAATATCCTGGCGGGTGATCTGGCTGATGGTTTCCACATATCCATCTTCGGGTAAACCATACGGGTGGTCGGCGAAGAGGGTTTCATCAAAGGTGAGGGACGCCATTTCCTCGGTATCCTGCGCGCGGATGGCGAGGCCTGTCAGCAATTGGGTCCGCAGACGTTCGATCTGGTCTTCCGGGAATACCGGTTCGCGCAGGGAATCTGAAAGAACCTCCAGCACCAACGGCAGGTCTTCCGCCAGGCAGCGGCCGCCAAATGTGGTGTGATGCACACTGGAGCTGAAGCCGATACTGGCGCCCACGCTTTCGAGGGCGTCATAGGTCTGCTGGAAGTCACGCCGGGCGGAACCGCGCATAAGCGCCATGGCGGTGAAATGCGCCAATCCCAGTTTTTCGCGGGGATCAAACATGCTCCCGCATTGGATATATCCGTTGACTACTACCGACTGGCTGTTGAAATTCGGGCGGGTGAGCAGAACGATTCCGTTCCGCAGTTCGTATCGTTTGATATCATCCGGACCGGGGAGGCTGTTCAGGTGTGATGACAATTGTTGTGTTTTCATTCTTCGTCTCCCGGGTTGCCATCGGCATGGTAATACCCGATTATCCGGTTGGCGGGTTTCAGGTATTTCGCGGCGGTATCCCGCAACTGGTCAGGAGTCACCTGCTCGAGCCGGTCAACATACTGTTCGAACCAGGAGTAATTGGCAAACATTTCAGAGTAACCAAGCCAGAATGCCTGATTGGTGATATTTTCGCTGCCATAGGCAAACAAAGCGCGCGCCTGTTTAACCGCGCGGGCGATCTCGGCTTCCGATACCCGTTCAGATAGAATACGGTCTATCTCAGAATCGATGACAGACAGGGCTTTTTCCACCGGGCGGTCATTGCGCAGGGTGAGCATCATCTCGTACAGGAAAGGATCAATGGTAGCCTGCAGGCCGCCGGAGATGGAAACAGCCAGTTCGTTGTCCACCACGGCACGGTAGAGGCGGGATGTTTTGTTTGAAATACCGCCACCGCCGAACATGTTCAGTCCCGATGGGCCGGTTAGCAGGCTGTCCAGCACGGTAAACACGAAGAAATCCGGGTTTGAGGCAGCCGGGGCGCGGTAGGCCAATTGCACATATTCGGTCTCTCCGGGACCGGTGACGTCAACGCGTTTTTCACCGTTCGGCTCGCCTTCTGTGGGAACCACTGATTGGTCCACTTCACGCGATGGGATGCGGCCATAAATTTCTTCGATCGTACGCAGCATCTCTTCTGTGTCAAAATCGCCAGCCATGGCAAGCACGGCATTACCCGGGCTGTAATGCGAGCGGTAATGCGCGTAGAGATCGTCACGGGTAATCGACCGCAAATCATCTTTATGGCCTACGATCTCGGTTTTATACGGATGAGTGTTGAACGCGGCGTTCTGAACAGCTTCGCTCAGCCGGAAGATCGGTTCGTTCTCGCTGCCTTCACGTTCCGAGATGATCACCGTGCGTTCTGATTCGACCTCTTCGGGATCATACAGGCTGTTAACCATGCGGTCGGCTTCCAGTTTCAGCCCGAGTTCGATCTTGTCGGCCGGCAGGGTTTCAAAAAAGGTGGTCCAATCCAGATAGGTGAACGCGTTCCAGTAACCGCCGTCACGGGAAATGGCTTTATCCAGAATACTGGCGGGGAACTGCGGGGTTCCCTTGAACTGCATATGTTCCACCCAGTGACTGATGCCGGTCAACCCGGGTTTTTCGTTGCGTGAGCCGACACGGTACCAGACCCAGTGACTGATAATAGGGGCGGTATGGATTTCTTTTAACCGGACGGAAAGACCATTAGGGAGTGTAGTTTCCAATATTTTTGTTTTCATAGGATGGTGTTTAATATAGCATAACCGGCGCGGAAATGGTATCCGGCGTAAATGCTATACGCTGGATGTATTCTTCGCGAAGAAAAAAAGTGCGTGACCTTTTATTCAGTAGTTGGTCGCAGCAGGTTATTACCCGCTAATCGTCATCAAGAGTTTGCAGGTATTTGTGGATGTCGCGGGCGGCTTTACGCCCCGCGCCCATTGCCAGGATCACAGTAGCCGCTCCGGTGACAACGTCACCGCCGGCCCATACCCGGGCTTTGGAAGTCTTTCCTGTGGCGTCTTCCGCGCTGATGTTGCCTTTCTTGCCGATCACCAGGTCGGGGGTGGTGGCCGGGATCAACGGGTTGGGGCTGTTGCCGATAGCGTAGATCACCGCGTCGACGGGCATCACATAATCAGATCCCGGAACAGGGATGGGTGACCGCCGGCTGGAGGCATCCGGTTCGCCGAGTTCCATCTTCTGGCATGCCAGTCCTTTAACCCAGGCCAGGCCGTCATCCACACAGGCGGTGGGCAGGGTGAGGAAGTCAAAGATCACGCCTTCTTCTTCCGCGTTTTCCACCTCTTCGAGGCGGGCGGGCAATTCAGAACGGGATCGCCGGTAAACGATATGCGCTTCCGCGCCCAGGCGCAGAGCGGTGCGGGCGCAATCCATGGCTACGTTGCCGCCGCCGATGACCGCCACGCGTTTATGCTGTTTGATGGGAGTCTGAACCGAGGGGAAAGTGTAGCCTTTCATCAGATTCATGCGGGTGAGGTATTCGTTGGCGGAATAAACGCCATTCAAATTGTTTCCAGGGATATCCATGAACCAGGGCAGGCCGGCACCGGAGCCGACAAAGATCGCATCATATTCTTCCAGCAGGCTGTCGACGGTGCGGGTTTTGCCCACCACATAACTGGTGACGAATTCCACGCCCATGGCTTTCAGGTTGTCCACCTCGCGGCGGACGATCTTCTTGGGCAGACGAAATTCAGGGATGCCGTAGATCAAGACGCCGCCCACTTTGTGCAGCGCTTCGTATACGGTCACCTGGTGGCCCAGTTGGATCAGGTCGCCGGCTACAGTCAACCCGGCGGGGCCTCCCCCGATCACAGCCACCTTGCGTCCGGTGTGGCGGGGCTTTTTCCCAACCGTAACTGCCGGTTGATTGGCTTCCCAATCAGCTAAAAATCGTTCCAGCCGGCCAATGGCAACAGAGGCACCTTTTTTGGCGAACACACAGCCGCCTTCACATTGTTCTTCCTGCGGGCATACCCGCCCGGTCACGGCTGGAAGGCAATTTTTCTGGCGGATAATGCGGATACCTTCGGCAAAGTCACCGGCATTGATTGCCCGGATGAATTCGGGGATGTTGATCTCAACAGGACAGTTACCCACGCAGCCGGGTTTTTTGCAATCCAGGCAGCGGCTGGCTTCCGCCATGGCTTCTTCGATCGTGTAACCGAAGGCGACTTCGTCAAAATTTTGACCGCGCACTTCAGGGCTTTGCTTCGACATCTCCACGCGCTGGAGGTTCACCTTTTTCTTCGGGGTTTCCGGGGTTGAGGGTTCCATGGATGATCTCACTTCTCGGGAGCGCTGGTGCGCAGCGTGACAGATTCTTCACGCAGGTACGCCTGCCGTCGGTTGGACAGTTCGTCCCAGTTGACTTCATGCCCGTCAAAATGCGGGCCGTCTACGCAGGCGAATTTTGTGTTTCCATTGATCGTTACACGGCACACGCCGCACATGCCGGTACCGTCGATCATCAGCGTATTCAGGCTGACGATCGTCTTTATACCCAGCGGGCGGGTCTCGTCACAGCCGCGCATCATCACATAATTACAGCCGTTGAGGATCACCCGGTCAACACTGCCGTCAATTCCGGCGATGATCGTTCCCAGGTTGTCGATATGACCGCGCATCCCCTGTGTGCCATCGCGGGTGATGTAGATCATCTTATCCGCCACTTTGCGGAGCTTATCCTGCCAGTAGAACAGGAAGGAACTGCGGGCTTCCACCACACAGATGATCCGGTTACCCATGGATTTCAGGGCTTTGGCAACGGGATAGATGCTGGCAATACCGTAACAACCGCCCGCCAGTAACACGGTTCCAAAGGTCCCCAGTTCCATCGGGTTGCCCAGCGGGCCAGCCGCGGTGGGGATGCTGTCACCGGCGTTCAGGGCTGCCAGTTTGTTGGTGGTGGCGCCGATCTGCATGAACACCACGGTGATCTCACCGGTATCGGCGTTCCAATCGGAGATGGTCAACGGAATGCGTTCACCATCCTCTTCCGGCTGCAGAATGACAAATTGACCAGGCTGTGCCGCTCGGGCAACATCGGGCGCGAGCAACCGCAGGTTATGAATATTGGGGGCTACCATGGTACGTTCCAGCACAGGGATCATTAGTCACCTGCCTTTACATGGTCGGATTCAAGTAGATACGCCAGGCCGGCAACCCGGGATGAGAGTGGAGAGCCGAGGAATACCGGGTCATTCGCGAGCGCGGGTTGTGTAAACCACTGCCCGGCCGCGGCCATTTTATTCCAGTTTTCTGCCGGATGTGACGCTGACATTTCCTCGCGGATCTCATCCACCGATGAGAAGTCAAATCCACCCGCGCCCATCTTGCGGGCAATCCTGGTGACGATCTGCCAGTCCGGAAGAACCAGTTCGGCAGGCTCGACTGCTTTCCGGAAGAATCGCTGCCGGAATTCCGAATTGACATACGAACCATCGCGTTCTGTGAATAACGCGGCCGGTAACGCCAGTCCGGCAGCGGCAGATGGCTGGAAGCAATTCTGATAAATAGTGAACCCGGTTGTCAACACGGGCTGACAACCGATACTGTAGAGCACATCCGGGCTGGATGAATTTCCATAATACGGCAGGGTTTCCGCGGCCAGCGCGCCGAAAACATTTCCCTGTAGTGGAAGACAGATGACGCCCGCGTTTAATTCATCCGCGAGACGCGAAATATTGTCCACAACCGCGGCATCGGAGAGAACCTCGTCACCGATGACCAAAACCCGGTCACGGGAATGATTAAGGGTTTCGACCGCCTGGTGTATCTGCCCAACGCCGGTCTCGCCGGATTTCATGGCGGATAACAGTTGGTCAAAGATTTCCGTCGTGTCGCCATTGCTGCAGACGAAGGTATCGGCGAAACGTTCCAGTTGACGTTCCTGCCGGTTGACCGCGATCATCTGCGCGCCATTGCGCTTAAGCTGTTTCAGTTCATATTCGAGCCAGGAAAGGCTGTAGCGGGTATCCACTCCAGCCAGCAGCACGCAATCTGCTCCGCGAAGAGTGTCAAATGATGTGGTACGGGCGAACAACCGTGAATACCCGTCCGTTTTAGCCGGCAGGATCGTGTCGCTGATTGACAGGGCATTCGCGGCGAATTTCTGAATGACATACAGGTCTTCAAAAGGCAGATTGGATGAAACCTGAAGTGCCCTTTTTTGCGGTTCCGCGGTGGATAGTTTTTCCGCGGCTAATTCCACGGCTTCATCCCAGGGAAATTCAAACCGGTGACCGTCCACAAGCTTCCAGGGTTTCAGGAGGCGTGAGGTGTGATTGACTGTCTCCGGTAAACCGAACCGCCCGTGCACGCACAGGTTGCTGCCGTTGACAGTCCCGTCATTGCCGGGCATCGCGCCGATCACTGTCCCTTTTTTGATATCCAGATTGATGGAACATCCCGCAGAGCATAACGGGCAGATGGACTCCACGGCAGTTTCGGCTACACCTTCCCATTTGCGGGCTTTTTCCGCCAGTGTGCCGGTAGGGCAGTGGTCAACGCAGGCACCGCAGAAGCTGCAGCCCGCGTCAATATGGCTGCGGTTGAAGGCGGTGCCGACAAGAGCCTGTGGTCCGCGTTCCACGAAGGTTAATGTGGTATTGAAATGTAATTTCTCGCAGATCTGAACGCAGCGCCCGCACAGCACGCACAGGTTGTAGTCACGGTCGTAGAACGGGTCGGCTTTTTCCACCGGATAGAAGCGGTATTTCACCGGCAGCCGGATGTCACTGACGCCCAGGCGTTCCGCCAGAGTCTGAATCTCACACTGGCCGTTCTTATTGCATGAACCGCAGCCGGTGGTCAGACCACTCTTTCGGATTGTAACCATGCACTCGGAGCAGTTGTCTTTTTCAGGGCAGACCAGGCAGCTCAACGGGTGTTCACTGAGCAGCATGTTGAAGATTTCCAGCCGCAGGGTTTTGAGAGCCGGCGTTTCGGTGCGAACGACCATGCCCTCTTCCGCTGGCGTGGTGCAGGATGTGGGGAAACCACGCAATCCGTCCACTTCAACTACGCACATACGGCAGCCGCCGAAGGGCGGCAGGTCTTCGCAGGCACACAGGGTGGGAATATCGATCCCATTCTTTTGAGCCGCCTGCAGGATAGTCTCTCCGCGGGCAGCTTCCACAGGTTTATCGTTGATGGTCAAATGTACAGGGGTCAATGTACCGGACTCCCTTCGATGGCGTCAAACCGGCAGGCCTCATAACAGGCCCGGCAGCGGATGCAGATGGAACAATCGAGGGTGTGCGGCTGTTTGGCCTTGCCCTCTATGGCATTCACCGGGCAGACCCTGGCGCAGGCATGGCAGCCTGTACAGGCGTCTGGATCGATCACATACTGGAAGAGATTCTTGCATACCCCAGCCTGGCAATATCCGTCATGGATATGGGCTTCATATTCAGAGCGGAAAGAACGCAATGTTGTGGTGACAGGGTTGGACGCTGTCTGCCCCAGGCCGCACAGCGAACCCTGTGACATTGTCATTGACAGGCGTTCCAACGTGTCGATGTCTTCCGGTTCGCCGGAACCATCGGTAATGCGGTCCAGAATTTCATACAAGTGACGCGTGCCGATACGGCAGGGTGTGCATTTGCCGCAGCTTTCCTTGCGCAGAAAGTCAAGGTAATAGTGCGCCAGGTCAACCACACAGGTGTCTTTATCCATCACGATAAGGCCGCCGGAGCCCATGATGGATCCGACTGCTTTCAGGGCTTCGTAATCCACAGGTGTATCCAGGTGTTCGGCTGAAAGGCACCCGCCGGAAGGTCCTCCGGTTTGCACAGCTTTGAAGGGTTTCTCGGTGCCGCCGCCGATCTCAAAGATGATCTGCCGCAATGACATTCCCAACGGGACTTCGATCAACCCTGTGCGGCGTACGTCTCCCACAAGCGAGAAGGTCTTTGTGCCGGCGCTGGTCGGAGTGCCAAACTGGCGGTACCAGTCGGCGCCGTTGCGCAGGATATTGGGGATGGTGCTGATCGTTTCAACGTTATTGTTGACAGTAGGTTTGCCGTACAATCCGCTGACTGCCGGGAAGGGCGGCCGGGAGCGCGGCATACCACGCCGGCCTTCAATGGAGGCAAACAGGGCTGTCTCTTCACCGCAAACAAACGCCCCTGCGCCTTCTTTGACCTTGATCTCAAAATTAAAATCCGTCCCCAGAATGCGCGCGCCCAGCAGACCGTGCTCTCGCATCTGTCGCAGGGCGTTCTTCAGGCGGGATACCGCGAGCGGGTATTCCGCGCGGATGTAGATCACACCGTGGTTTGCGCCGATGGCGTAGGCGGCGATCAACATGCCTTCCAGCAGCGCGTGCGGGTCACCCTCGATCAGTGAGCGGTTCATAAACGCGCCGGGGTCGCCTTCATCGGCGTTGCACACCAGGTATTTATCTTTCCCGGGGTTGGCTCGGCACAACTCCCATTTTTTCGCGGTGGGAAATCCGCCTCCGCCGCGCCCGCGCAAGCCTGAAAGTTTGACCTGCTCGATCACCTCTTCCGGTGACATATTGAGCGCGTTCCGTAACCCCACATAACCGTTGTGGGCTATATAGTGATTTAGATCTTCGGGGTCAATTAAGCCACAATTCCGCAAAATCACGCGTACCTGCGGTTTGAGCATGGGCTGGTCAAAGAAGCGTGGCAGCCCACCGGTTTGACGGTTTTCCAGCGGTTCAAGTATACCGGCAGCGTCATCCAGGGGAGGGGCGTTGTTTTTTATAGCTTCGACGACGATCCGTTTGGCTTTTGCCGGGGTCATTTGGCCATAGCTCACACGCGCCCAACCCGGGAGGGCAATATCCATGAGCGGTTCCATGTAACACGGCCCGATGCAGCCCACATCAACCAGGCGCGCGTTGAGGAAATTCTCATCAAGTGCTTCTTCCACCGCTTTTCGGACTTCCACCGCGCCGGCCGCGCGACCACAGGACGCCATGCCGAAATAGATCACCGGGATGGTGCTGTTTTCCAGTTCCTGCCATTCTTTTCTGGCGGTTTGTTGCAACGTGGCAAAATCAGGCATACCCCTCCAGAATTTTCTTCAGGCGTGAATTGGTGACACGGCCGTAGATCTGGTCGTCAATTTGCATCACCGGCGCCAGCGCGCAGCAGCCGAGGCAGGCCACGCGCTGCAGGTCAAAGAGGCCGTCAGATGTGGTTTCGCCCGGTTTGATCTTCAATTCACGTTCCAGGGCTTCCAGTAGTTTTTCGCCGTTACGAACATGGCAGGCAGTTCCCAGGCATATCTTGATCGTATGCCGTCCGGGCGGGTTAAAGTGGAACTGGGTGTAGAACGATGCCACCCCGTACACGTCATTTTCAGAAATCTGGAGCATTCCGGCTACCTGCCTTATGCTTTCCGGTGAAAGGTATCCGGCGCGGTCTTGAATCTCCTGCAGGAGCGGGATCAGGTCACCCCTGGTATACGTGTGTGATGGGCTATTTCCGGTTTTGTTTTCGAGGATCATGGGGATTTTTCGTGTTTAAACAGAGTTATTACGAAATTGAATTCTAGTCTAAAAGAAGGAATTTGAGGATGAGTGTCCCGAAAAAAAAGCGGAAAAAAGGATATATTCGGAATTTTAGGAAAAGGCTACTGGTATTCAGCGCCTGAATTATTATTTGTGTGGCCGGGTGCTGATTGGGTCCGCCGGGCAATGATGCGGTCAAACGGAAACATCATCAAAATACCGAGTCCGATGACAAACTCCCCGATTTGAACCCCCACGGATTGAAGCGGCCCGAAAAATGGTCGGGGGAGGGGATGACTTCCCAAACCGAGGACGTCCGCCAACCCGGTAAATAACGCGATGACATATCCGGTTTGCACAAAGCGCATACCGATCTGGAATAATAAGCTGTAAGGTTTGCCCTGCCTCAGCGCCTGCATTACGATAAAGGCGCCCACGCAGATAATGGCGATACCCAGTAAAAAGACGGCAACTTGCACAAACCCGATAACCGGGCTGCGGTCAAGACCGTATACGGAAGGCCTGGCTCCTAAAAGAAACAGGGCAAATCCTACCCCGGTTAATATCAAACCCAGGCGGATTCTTCGCTTTGATTGTTGCAACGGCTGACTGGGTGGTTCGTTGGCAGCGGGTTGCAGTGGATTGTCGGGAGGTATTTGATCTTCGTCGTTTATGATCATGACTCGGGTAGGGCCTGGTAAAGAATTCGTTCCCAGTTTCCGTGAAATATCGCTTCGATCTGCTCCAAAGTATACCCTCGTTTTTGCAGGATCGGTGCCAGTTTTTGCATATCGCCGATCGAATTTACACCATCCGGAACGCAGGGCCAGCCAAAACCGCCGTCAAAATCGGTGCCGATGGCGGCGTGGTCGCAATTGCCGGCGATCTGGCAGATGGCATCGATATGATTGGCCATGTCATCCAGTGTGACGTGCCGTGACGGATCGCGGTAGTCCCAATCGGTGCGCAGGAAACGGGCATATGGCATAACACCGATAACACCGCCGCGTTCGATCATGCGGCGAACATTCTCTTCGGAAAAATGACGCTGATTGGGTGGAGCGTTGAGCAGCCAGCGGCAATTGGCGTGACTGGCGATCACTGTGCCTTCGTATTCATCCAGTGAGGTGGCGATGGATACATCATTCATGTGCGCCACATCCAGAATGTAGCCGATACTGGATAGGGCGTGTAAAAGTTCATGCCCTTCGGATGTAAAGGATTTGCCTTCGATCGTGCCGCCGCAGAAGCGCGTACCGCCCCAGACCGGGCCGAGGAGGCGGGCGCCCATTTGCCACCATTCTTCCAGTTCTTCCATGGAACCGAGGCCTTCGGCCCCTTCGATCAGGTTGACGATACCCACGGTTTTTTCAGTCGAAGGTGAATTGTCTTTATGGGGTTCAAGTACAGCCGCCAGGTCTGACCGGGTGAGTACCCGGCGGAATTTTTCCGGGTGGTTGTCTGTGAGCATGCGGTAATAGTCAACGGACTGATGGATCAGTTGGCTATATTCATTGTTGGTGGCAAAGGTGGCTACATCCCAGGCGCCGCTGGAATATTTCTTTGGCGCCATAAACATGGTGCCGAAAACCAGTGCGACCTGTCCACGCGTGTATTCATCCCAGCCAAACAAAGTGCTGCCGCCGCGGCGTTCGTCAATTTCACCGGCTTCTGCCGCGCGGATCTCCTGCAGGGATCGGGAGTAATCGGTTTTAAAACACAGCCAGTTCCAGGCCAGGTCTTCATGTGCGTCAATCAGGTAAGGCATATTTGTTATCCTGGATAAAAAAAGAGCGCACCGGCTGGTGCGCTCTTACCTGTTTTTATACTAGGCAGCCGGAGTATCGTCCTCGTCAGAGGTGGTTTCATCCAGAGCCTGCCAGTCCATCTCGGCGTAAGCCATTGAGTCGACGCGGCGGAGGCTGAGGCCGATGCGGTGGTTGGCCGGATCGATCTTAATGACGCGGAGGGTAACGGTTTCGCCCTCTTTCAAAACTTCCTTCGGATGCTCGATGCGTTTTTCGCTCAGCTCGGAGATGTGGATCAGGCCTTCAATGTCGCCTTCCAACTGGGCAAAGGCGCCAAATTTGGTCAGGCGGGTGATCTTGCCCTGAACGAGCTGGCCGACAGCGAAGGCGGCCGCCTGGTTGGACCAGGGATCGTCCTGCAGCTGGCGGATGGACAGGCCGATACGTTTCTTGTCGCGGTCGATGGAAATGACTTTGACTTTGATTTCCTGTCCGACTTTGAGAACTTCGCCGGGATGCTGAATGCGGTCCCAGGAGATCTCGGAGAGGTGGACGAGGCCGTCAGCCCCGTTGATGTTGACAAAGGCGCCGAAATCGGCCAGGCTGGTGACGTGACCGGCGCGAATTTCGCCTTCTTTGAGCTCGTCAATGACGCGTTCTTTGAGGGTCTCGCGGGTCTCGGTGCTGGCAGCGCGTTCGGAAAGGATCAGGCGGCGGCGTTCGCGGTCAACTTCGATTACGCAAACATCCACTTCCATACCAACCATCTTGCTCCACTTCTGTTCAGGAGTGTCGCCTGAGATGTTGGCGCGGCGGGAAAGGGCGATCTGTGACGCGGGGACAAAACCGCGCAGGGTGCCCAACGGGACAATAAGGCCGCCCTTATTGAAACCGATGATCTTGCTGTGGAAAGAGCCTTTGGAAGCGAGCATATCTTCGGCTTCCTGCCAGCCTTTTTCTTCACGGGCGCGCACGTAAGAGAGCACCAGTGTGCCGTTTGAATCTTCCGGGTTGACAACATATACCGGAATTTCCAGCCCAACGGACAGGGTGGATAGTTCTGTGGAGGGGATGGCTTCGAATTCTTTTCCGCTGATCACGCCTTCGGACTTGGTGCCGACGCTGACCAGGATCTGTCCCTGGCTGATGCTGGCAATGGTTCCGTTGCGGATCTCGCCCTGCGACGGAAAATCGATACCAAGACCTTCCTTTTCCAACAGGGATGCCATGTTGTTGCTATCGTTCAAACTGTTTTCGGGTTGTTCTCCCTGATTCTGAAAGGAAGCGTTTTGTTCCATAGGAAATCTGACTCCGGACAAGAGGATTGCTGTCATTATAAAGGTGAATCCATGGATTGACAACCCTGACAAGGTCAAGGGTTATCTAATTTCTTTTGTTTTTTGGATAGATATCCAATTATTCCCTGTGGCTGTTCAGAAGTTCCCTGTATTTTGGATTAAGTTTAGTAGCCATTTCCAGATCTTTGATTGCTTTAGTTTTGTCACCCATCATTCCGTGCAAATTTCCACGCATCGCAATGGCGTCAGCATTTTGGGGATTTAATTGTATTGCCATATCCAAATCAGCGAATGCTCTTGTGATCTCACCTTTTTTTACAAAAGAAAGACCTCTCGCAAGGAAAGAATCAGAATGGGTTGGGTCCAGACTTATAGCCAGATTAAGGTCGACAATGGATTTGTCAATTTCACCGACATGACGGTAGGCTTCACCGCGTTTTGATAGTGTATCTTCATCATTGGGGTCTAATGTTAATGCCATTGTGTAATCTTCAATAGCACTTCTACGATCGCCTTTTATGTTGTATGCCCATCCACGATTTCCATATGCCGCACTTTTTCTTGGATTTAGATCAATAGTCTTCGAGAAATCCACAATAGCGAGATCTTCTTTATGTGATTTCCCATATTCACAACCACGCCGGAAGTACGCTTCTGAGTTGCCCGGATCGTTGTTTATGCAATTCGAAAAGTCAGATATCGCTTCTTCGGATTTTCCAAAGTCAGAATAGATTTGTCCCCGATTAAAATAGGCTTGACTATTGGTCGGATCAAGAAAGATTGCGTACGAAAAATCTTCCAATGCTTTTTCCATCAGGTGTTGAAGGCTATAAGCAAAACCTCTTATTGTATAGAAACGCGAATTATCAGGGGAGTTTTTTATAGACTCTGAAAAATCATCTATGGCTTCAGAGTAATCTTGTATGCATAATTTTGAAAATCCACGATAAAAATAAGTTATTGCCTTAACCTGTTTGCTATCATCTAAATTAAACGATGCAATTGCGTCGTCAAATAAATCGATCGCTTCAGGATAATACCTGTCCTGGAATATTGCCAGACCGCATAGGAAGGAACAAAGTGGTTCAAGAGCCTCGTGATTATTAATTCTCCATTGTATTGCCTCAAGATTTTTAGCGTCATTTTCGATTAATGATCTGTTTTCTTCACTTACCTCATCAAGGTGGTGGTTTGTCAGGATTTCGATATGTACATCAAATTCGCTGACTCCCGACCGTTGCAACCAAATAACAATATCAGCCTTCAATTGCCTTCCAAGGAGTTTGGCCGTTTGTTTTCCATTTGCTTCTGTGATCTTCGTGGGGATTTCGAGAACCCGAACGTTATTGAATCCGGCCATACGAAGCCGATAATCAAATAAAAGACTTCTTGTTAACTCAATTACTTCCTGATCGGGTTCGGCAACCCATGCTACAGCAATAATAATTTTTGGAATTGAAGGATCATCTTGAGATGCTTCATAGTCTCCAAGAAGTTTACTGAGTAATTTCTTAAATTCTGACTCAGGAAATTTTGGTTTACCGGTTGAATCTTCAATTAATACTTTGGTCAGTGTTTGAAGCTCCTCTGGATCAATTTGATCAAACCTTGTAAAAATTGGCTGGACGGAGATTCCGGAAGAGTAATTTTCAGTGGATTGGTTTTCCGGGATCTCATTTGATGGTTTTTCTGTCCGGCTATTATCAATTTTGATTTCAGGGATCGAGGTTTTTGTATTGTTGTTTTGTTTTATTATTGGATTTGTATTACGGCCATTCACCAGATGTGCAAAATATCCTTTGAGACGATTCAAAAGGGAAGGTGATGACATGCGCTTCGGTGGTTTAAGTTTGGCTCTCTCTCCTGTTGACTCAAGTTTTTCGGGAGATTGAGTTTTAAATGAAAATAATTCCTCTTTAGTTTTTTCAAAGCCTATTTCTCTATAATGAACCAATTGATCGCGTTTGGATTTGAGTTTTTCTGAAATGTTACTTCTACCTTGAGCGACAAACATTTCATTAATATACCCAACCGCACGAAAACTTGTTATGAAATCATAATTTTCTAAAATTGTGTTTCGGTAGTTCTCGGGGGAATCTGCATTAATAAATCTTAAAAGCAGAGATGTGAGATGTTCTGCAGTAGCTTCTTTTTGTCTGATGATATCCAAATTGGCAATTTCCGCTGCTTTGGGCCCTTCACGCAAATATACTGACAAAACGTCCCTTGAAACCGGCGCTTTTGCGATATTTTCCCAATTAGATGGCCAATCTATTGGCAGGTCTTCCTTAAAATGATCCATCAGACTCATGAATAGTATTTGATCAAGTTCCATAACTGTTTCTTCAGCAGATGAATAAATATATTTTGGTTCTTGATCTGGTCTGAAAATTAAAAGAGGGGAATCTATTTTATAAATCATTTTCATGCATTCGGGACAATACACATCATATAGTGTGTCGTTCAGAATTTTTTCTAATAAATCCGGCCTTTCACAGATATCAACAATTTGCCAGATTTTAAAATCAAAGCTTGTATCACAATGCGGGCATTTAATTTCTCTATTTGCGCCAAATGATCTATCCATTATGACATCCTATATTCTGAATATGTAGATAATTTGAATCTATTTAAAAAAGTCCAGATAGTAATGGAGTTTTAATATAACTACATGTAAAACAGGTCTTTAAGTTTTCCAAATATTGATTTTTTGGGAACCGGTTTTAAGCTTGCATAATGCTCAAGGTCCGCTTTTGTTTTCTCAAAACCCATATTTCTGTAATCCAAAAGTATGTTCTTCTTTGCTGAAAGAAATTCTCTTTCTTTTCCTGACGATCCTTCAATAAATTCATTGATATATCCAACTGCCCGAAAGCTGGTGATCATTTCATAATTGGGAACGATCACATTCCTTAATTCCCCAAAGGAACGTGCGGCGATTAATTGGTGAATTAAGTTTGTATATTCCTTCTGGCTATTAATTCTTTCCAACTCTTCCTGGCGGGTTCTTTTCTCTGCCGCTTCCATACCTTCTTTTAAATAGACTGAAAGCGCACTTCTTGGCAGGCGTAAAACGGGAAAATGTAGAGATTCCTGAGGATATGTGACTTGAAATTCATTAATAAATTTTGTCTTAAATGCAATGAATAGACATTCATCCTGTTTTGTTGTGGTTTCCTCTGATGGACAGTAAATTAACACTGGATCAGCAGAATGGTTAAAAACCATCAAAGGTTTATCCAACGAATCAATCCGCCAGGAACATTTGTCGCAATATACATCATGGATTTCTTCGCTTTTTACTTTTTCAATTAGTTCCGGATGTTCATTGCCATCAATAATTAACCATGTCTTAAAATTTATAACCGAACCGCAATTCTGGCATTTGAATTCTTCAGTCACTCCATGAGAAATCGTCACCATTTCCTCCCTGATCGATGATTTTTATTAACTGATATATATACACTAATTGAAATATTAAAACAAATCACAGAGATAAATCTGAACATAATAATCAAGAGATTGATGCAAAAAAAGACCCTTAGGTTTTTTTAAACCCTAAGGGTCTGGTTCTTCAAAAACTATTAATGCCGGCGGCGCTTTTTCTTTTCCGCCGAACCTTCATCTGTTTCAGATGGCAGCGGAGTTTCCTGCTCGCCACCATCTGTGGCGGTGGTGGAGGCGCGGCGGGGCTGGTAGGTAAACATGCGGCTGATCACGCCCATGCGAATGTCACCCAGCAGGGCGGTGAACATCTCGGAGGCTTTGCTCTTATACTGGATGAGCGGATCGCGCTGGGCGTAGGCTTCCAGCCCGATGGAGACGCGCAACGCCTCAACCTTGGTCAGGTATTCCACCCACAGGTCGGAGATGACGCTTAACAAAATGTGACGGTATATCTCCGTCTGTACTTTGGCACCGATGACCTCGCCGGCTTCCGATTTAAATTTCGGATCCTGTTCGGCGAGGGGCACATTCGCGGCAGCGGCATATATATCCTTGCCAACGGCTTCAGCAATTTTGGCCTGCACGTTTGTGTCAACTTGAGCGAGAACCACATTATTCTGCTGCAAGCGTTCCCACTCGGCTTGCCCCATGGCGGTGCGCAGGGCCACTGTCGCGCCTTCCAGGTGTTCGAGTACGGTTTCGGTCATCTGGTCAGCCGGGATGGACCCCACCAGTTGCGCGGCAAAGTAGATGTAATTCAACCGGTTGGTAGCCTGACGCACCTGACGGTGGGTTTTCTTGTCAAACACTGTTTTGCTGCCCTGTGAAATGGCCATCAGGGCACTCACCAGGAATGTGTCACTCAGTTCGGCGCTGCCGCTGCGTTCCAGCACGGCTTCAATATCTCGCGGGACCTGGGCGCCGGATCCGAACAGGCGGTCTTTGCGCTGTTCGAGGATCTCGGATGTTTTGGCATAGATCTCATCCGCAACACCGGCCCAGTTTGAATCCGGCGAGATTGACAGGCGCATATCCGCGGCTTCCGGCAGGCGCCGGCGCAAACCGCCCAGTACACGCGTGGCGGTGATGGCCAGCATCGTGGTTTCGATCTGTTTACGCAGGGTATCTTTCAGGTCTTTGTCGCCTTCCGGCAGGCGGCGCAACTGGTCATTGGAAAGGCGCAGCGGTACGCGTACCAGGCTGGCGAGTTCGTCCAGCAGTTCCTGAGGACGGCGGGCGGGCATGCCTTCTTCCACGTCACCGATGCCTTCGAAATAGGTATCCAGTGTGTCGTAGCGTTCTTCGATCTGGGTATCCATCGTGTCGCCGGTGGTGGTTAACAGATTGTTCAGGCTGCGCAGCAGGTGATCGTTTTCCGCGGTCAATGAGCGGGAGGCGATATCCACCAGCACATCTTTGACTTTATCCAGCGAGAAATCGCCGGAAGGAAGTTGACTACGAATCTCATTCAGCAAAAGCCGGAATGTGAAGGACGGGTAACTGATCTCGTCATACTTGAGGGGCGGCTGGATCTCTTCGAGGTACGCCAGCAGGCGCCACGGGCCTTCTTCGTCTTTCAGTCCTTCCGGAATGCGGATCTGAAGTTCGGTGTGCAGCATGTCCATCACATCACTGCTCAAGTCTTCTTTTGTGAAGACCATATCGCGCTGTGAGTAAATGCGCTTACGCTGGGTGTTCAACACATCGTCATATTCCAGCAGGTGCTTGCGGACGTCAAAGTTGGCGCCTTCCACGCGTTCCTGTGACTGTTCGACCATGCGGCCGACCATGCCGCTTTCAATCGGCAGGCTTTCATCAATGTTCAGGCGTTTCAGCAGGTTTTCGACGTTCGGTCCGCCGAACAGGCGCATGAGTTCGTCATTCAGGGAGAGGTAGAAACGGGAGGAGCCGGGGTCACCCTGACGGGCGGCACGGCCACGCAGCTGGTTGTCAATACGGCGGGCTTCATGCCTCTCAGAACCGACCACATGCAGGCCGCCAAGTTCGCGCACGCGTTCCATATCGTCCATATACTGCAGGAAGGCTTTGACGGATTCTTCTTTCAATCCGTACGCATCCACCGGTAGTTTCAGCAACTGTTTGCGGCGTTCTTCATTATTGATGCCGTAGGGGTCTGAGCCGCTCTTTTCCAGCACATGGTTGACATCCGCCAGCATATCTTCGGGCAGTTCGCCGCCCAGCTTGATGTCAACGCCGCGGCCGGCCATGTTGGTGGCAATGGTCACGGCGCCGAACGCGCCGGCTCTGGCAATGATCTGGGATTCTTCATCATGCTTGCGGGCGTTCAATACCGAAAGCGGGATGCCGGCCTGAAGTACGGTGATTAAGCGCGGTTTTTGCTCTTCCTTCAAACCAAGGTAACCGACCAACCGGTCAAGATTTTCAGGGTCTTCCAGGTTGATCGAGAGATCCAAACCGCGCGCGAACTGGCGCAACTCGGCTGTTTTTAACTGGTCAATAGGAGTGTTCAGGAATTCCAGCTCGGGGATGGCGCGTTCGTCATCCTGACGGTTGTTCTTTTCCAGCCAGACCTGGCGGATCAGCAGAGCCTGAAGCAGGGTGCGTACGGGTTCCGCGCGCAGGCGGTCACCCAGCCGGTCACTGTGTTCGACGGATGTAGTACCCACCAGAATAGGCTGACCTTTGACATTCCGCTCTATGATCTCAAGCGAAATGGCCCGCAGTTTGGCTTCTTCCGTTCGGTAGACCACATCAGGATAATCTTTTCGCCGCCAGTAGACCGGTTTCTTTTCGGTATCTTCCCGTCGGGAGAAATACGTGACTTTGTACCCGTCCTCGTCCTTCGTGTTGACCTCTTCCAGCGCGGAATTGGTTTTGGTGGCCTGGTATTCCAGGTTGGTGGGGATGGGGAGAACATCGAGTTTGTAGATCTTGTAGAACTCTTCCGATTCGGTCAACGCGGTACCGGTCATGCCGGCCAGTTTTTCGTACATGCGGAAGTAGTTCTGCAGGGTGATGGTGGCGTAGGTGACGTTTTCCG
>CAYOKC010000063.1:0-14310 GCA_964404415.1 uncultured Leptolinea sp.
AAATACCTCAAAATCCTCGTTTCTGCGAAGTTCATCGAAGATGACAAAATCAGGAAAATTGACAATGAATATAATGTTCGAGCTCTGATCCAGCATGGAGCGGAATCGTTCCAGCTCGGCCAGCCGGTTCTTTAATTCCGGGTAATAGCTCTTGTGGATCGATTTTTCCCCCAGTCCAATGATCCGGTCTCTGAGGGAATCGCGGTTATCACCCTCAGCAGGCATTTGTGTAAATTCCTTTGATATCCTCGACACTGGCACTTTTCGGATTGGTCACCAGACAGGGATCCCGAAAAGCTTTCGCGGATAGTTCGTCTATGGCGTTGGTGTTTACCCCAATCTGACCCAGGGAGCGGTCAACTCCGGCAGATGTCCTGAAATTATGTATACCCTGAACCAGATTACGGCAAGACAGTTCAGGATCGTTCTCATCCATTTCCAGTCCCATAACCCTGCCAATAGACGTATAGCGTCCGACTGCCGCGTCAAAATTGAAATTGATGACATGTTCCAGAAGAAGCGCGTTGCATTCCCCGTGCGGAAGGTCAAGAAATCCACCCAACGCGTGGGCCATGGCATGTACCGCGCCAAGACTGGCATTTGAAAATGCCAGACCGGCATCCATGCTACCCAGCATCATGCGGCAGCGAACATCCAGATCATCGGGATGTTTTATGGCAAGCAGTAGATTGTGCCAGACCAGGTTAATGGCCTCACGGGCGTGAAGATCCGTCACCGGGGATTGGGCGTTGGATACATAGGCTTCAATGGCATGGGTGAGCGCGTCAAGGCCGGTGCAGGCCGTAAGGTACGGGTCCATGGTCACTGTGGTTTCCGGATCAATTAACGCCGCGTCCGGCACGACGGTCTTACTGATAATGGCAATTTTTACAGACCGTTTTGTGTCATTGATAATGGCAAATTGCGACACATCCGCCGAGCTTCCAGCCGTGGTGGGGATACAGATCAGCGGCGGACCGGGATTGGCAACTTCATCAACCCCTTCATATTTCAACACATTCCCCATATTTGAGCTGACAATAGCTATCCCTTTGGCGCAATCCATCGGGCTGCCGCCGCCTACCGCGATAACGGCCTGACAGTTCTTTTTCTGGTACAGGTCCGCGCCATCCATAACTTCGAAATCTCGCGGATTGGAATGAACATTTATGAAAATTTCAGTTTGAACACCTTCATCACGCAAAGAACGGAGTACTGAATCCAGCCAGCCGGCCTTTTCAACCCCTTCGTCCGATACTACCAGTGCCTTGTTGATCGCGAAATTGACGGCGTATCGCCCGACCAGGTTACGAGCACCCACCCCAAACACAAATTCGGGTGCTACAAATTTCCGCAACTCACGCAGTGCACCATAATCAGGCATAAATCACCCGCTTTGATAAGATTTTCCCTCATTATACAAAGCGGGTGAATTTAGTCCGTAAGGATATAGTTAATTAACGATCTTAATTATCCCCGTAGGTTATCCGGCCGGGATCAACACGGCCAGACCAGGAATATAGGCCATGGCCATCACCACCAACCCGACAAGTACAGCCAGGGCAATGCTGTGGAAGAACACATACCGCAGAATATCCCCTTCATGACCGTACCATTTTGTGGCCGTACTTGCCACCACAATGCTCTGCGCGTCAATCATTTTACCCATCACACCGCCAGAGCTGTTGGCCGCTGCCATCAACACCGGGTTGACACCCACCTGTCCGGCTGTCAGTTTTTGCAGACTGCCGAACAACACATTGGATGACGTGTCAGAGCCTGTCAATGCCACACCTAGCCAACCTAGCAGAGTGCCAAAGAAAGGATACATCCAGCCGGTGAGCGCGAATGTCAAACCCAGAGAAGCATCCAACCCCGAATAACGGGTGACATATCCGAGAGCCAGCATGGCCATAATCGTCAATAAGGAGTAACGTACCTGTTTGATCGTGGAACCATAGACATGTAATGTTTCGCGGATACCATACCCGAGAATCCGGGCAGAAATCAACGCGGCGAACAGAATTCCTGTACCGGTGGCGGAGAGGAAATTCAGATTGAAAATCGCTTCTTCCGTGGTGGGTGAAGGAACCACCGGCGGCATCCGTTGAACCAGTTCGTGAAGGAACGGAACGGGGACTTTGATGGTGGAAAAGCTGTCAAACCATGCCTTTACCGGCGGCAGCCCCCAGATGAAGATCATCACCGAAAGCACCACCCACGGCATCCAGGCCTGGACGGTCTGGTTACGGGTGTATGTGTGTTTCTTGACTTCTTTACTGACCACCGGATCGGAGTCAAAGCGGAAGATGTGTTCCGGTTTCCAGCGTTTAAGGAAAAGCACCAGTGATCCAATAGAGATAAGCGAACCGGCGATTGTCACCAGCCATGGGCCGTGCAGCGTCGCGATAATGATCTGAGTGATGCCAAATGAAACACCGGCAACCAGCAACGCCGGCCAGATCTCAAGCATGCGTTTCCATCCGGCGAAAGCCCAGATCAACCAGAATGGAATGATGATATCAAAAAGCAACAATTGCCACGCGATGACCGAGCTCAATGTCTGCAGATCAAAACCGGTAACCGCCTGCAACGCCAGAATAGGCGTACCCAGGGCGGCAAAAGGAACCGGCGCCGTGTTGGCGATCAACGACAAACCGGAGGCCTGTAACGGGCCGAAGCCCAGGCCGATCAACATGGATGCCGTGATGGCAACGGGTGTACCAAAACCGGCTGCTCCCTCAAAGAAAGCACCAAAACAAAATGAGACCAGCAGCAGTTGCAGCCGTCTATCCTGGGTGATGGATGTCAGGTTATCCTGCAAAATATTGAACGCGCCCTTCCGGTTCGCCAGTTGGTATAAAATGATCACATTGACGATGATCCAACCGATCGGCAGCAGCCCATAAAGAGCCCCAAACACGGTCGCGGCTGCCGCCTGAGGTATTGGCATGCCAAAGACAACAATGGATACAGCCAGGGCTGCAACCAACCCGAGCAAAGCCGCGTAATGCGCTTTGACATGAAAAACAGCCAGGCACCCCAGCAAGATCACCACCGGTGTTATGGCTGCCAGTGTCGTTAAAAAAATATTATTCAATGGATCATAAACTTGTTGCCAGGGCATAAAACCCCTCCTTATAAAAATAGTCCGGTATTAATACCGGACTATTTTACTCCTATATATCAGGATTTAGATGATTTTGATGAACTTTGTACCGGGTGCGCCGCAGATCGGGCATTTATCCGGCGCGTATTTCGGAGCGGTAAACCCACAGACCGGGCAAACAAAGTAATCGTAAACTTCTTCTTTTGTGTTAATTTTATCAATGGCTTCTTTGTACATTTCCGCGTGGATTTTTTCCACATCCATCGCGAATTTGAAACTACGTTCGGCCTTTTTGTTGCCTTCTTCGGCCGCTACCTTTACCATGGGGGGATACATGGTTTCATATTCGTATGTTTCACCGCCCATGGCTTCCTTTAAATTATCCAGGGTGCTGCCAATTCCGTCCATCGCTTTCAGGTGATTATGAGCGTGAATGGTCTCTGCCTCGGCAGCCGCGCGGAATAATTTTGCCGCCTGGGGATAGCCTTCTTCATCTGCTTTTTTCGCGAAAGCAAGGTATTTCCGGTTGGCTTGTGATTCTCCCGCGAACGCGGCTTTCAAGTCATCGACTGTTTTTGACATGATTTCCTCCTGAAATTAATATCGAGTGCTAAATGTTTCGCTACATAACTAATAATAATATAGAGTGAAGTTTTCGGGTATGTTCATTTTTATTATCTTTTATAGTCAAATTATCGTATTTTAGAAGAAAAATGGGCTGATTATCACAATTTCACTCCATGCTATAATCCACATACATCTTTCACAGATAACACGGAAGAAACCAGAATGCGATTTCTCATTACCGGCGCGGCCGGATTTCTAGGCTCATCTCTTGCCAACACACTCGCGAGGGAAGGCCACTCTGTTCGGGGTGTTGACGATTGTTCCACCGGCGATCCCTCGGTGCTTCTACCTGAAGTCCATTTCACACGGGGTGACGTCAATGACCGCCCCAAATTGTGGACGTTATTGCAGGACGTGGACTGTGTTTATCACATGGCTGCCCGTGTACTGGTGCCTGAGTCGATGCTTTATCCGCGTGAATACAACCAGGTTAATGTCGGCGGTACAGTCACATTGATGGAAGCCATGCGTGATGTCGGTGTCCGGCGTGTGGTCTTTGCCTCTTCCGGCGCTGTGTATGGAGATCAGGCCTCGCAGCCCATTTCTGAAGAGACAGTTCCCAATCCGCGGTCGCCATACGCGGTTTCCAAATTAGCCGCGGAATATTACATAAAAACTATCGGAAGTCTGTGGGGCATTGAAACCGTCTGTCTGCGGATATTCAACGCTTATGGTCCCGGGCAACATTTCCCGCCGGTGCACGCTCCGGTCATCCCCTATTTCATCCGGCAATCCGCGCACAACGGGACCATCGTCATCCATGGGGATGGCAACCAGACCCGCGATTATGTGTATGTTGACGATGTGACCACAGCCATGGTTTCTGCCGCCACCATGGACGGCATCAATCAGAAGACGATCAATATCGGCTCAGGCCGCGAAACCAGCGTCAGGGAACTGGCGCAAACCATTGTGGATATTACAGGCGGAAGTCCTGAGATCGTGTTCAATCCGCACAATGAGGTCAACACAGTGCGTATGTGTGCTGATATCTCATCAGCCCGTCAACTGCTGAAATACGAACCTAGAATTGCCCTGGAAACCGGACTCCGGCTGACATTCGAAAAAGATACCCGGCTTAACCAAAAAGCCGGTTGATACACAGGCCATGATGACAGACTGCCGGCCCGTGCCTGCCACGTATTACCGGCAGCCCGTACAGGAAGCTGCCCGCGATCTTCTGGGCAAACGCCTGGTCCGGCTGATTGATGGCATTCGGCTCAGTGGTTGGATCAGTGAAACAGAAGCGTATGACGGCGAAACCGACCGCGCCTGCCATGCCCGCTCGGGTAAGACCGCGCGCAATGCTGTGATGTATGGCGAAGCCGCGCGTGCCTATGTATACTTTACGTATGGTATGCATTGGATGTTGAATTGTGTCTGCGGTGACGAAGGGTATCCGGCAGCCGTCTTGATCAGGGCATTGATACCCTGCGAAGGCATCGAAGAGATAGCCCGTCGGCGGGAAGGCATTGCCCGCAAGGATTGGTGCAGCGGCCCAGCCCGCCTGACCCGTGCACTTTTAATCAGCAAAGAATGCAACGGCATCAAACTCACGGATCCAACGAGCGGGCTCTACATAGAAGAAGGTATTAACGTTCCGGAAGAATACGTTGCCCGAACACCCCGGATTGGAATACAATACGCGGGAGAACCATGGATTAGCCTACCCTGGCGGTACGTGGTTAAAAACGCGGCAGAGTTTTTCAGCGAGGATGGCCTGTTAATATGGAAAAGGTGAACTGGAAGAATTTGGTCCCCCCCTGGATTGATGAATCCACCATATTGTTGTTTGGCGGCGGGGGCCACGGGAAAACATTAATCGATCTAGTTCGGGAAATGGATTCGTACCAGGTTGGCGGCATTGTTGACGCGAATAAACCCGCCGGAAGCCGGGTGATGGACCTGCCGGTATTTGGCGGAGATGACCTACTGGAGGAGCTTTATAATGCCGGCTTCCGCGAAGCTGCCAACGGGATTGGCGGTATAGGCAATGTTGACGCGCGCCTTCAGGCTTTTGAAAAATTGACCAAAGCCGGTTATTCCTTCCCCACACTGGTTCATCCTACAGCCTGGATCGAACCCTCTGCCACCCTTTCCGCCGGTGTGCAGGTTCTGCCATTGAGTTATGTAGGAACAGAATCCACGATCGGGTTTGGCAGTTTGCTTAATGCCCATGTTGTGGTTTCGCATGATTGTCATATCGGGGAATGTGTTAATCTTTCTCCCGGCGCATTACTCGCGGGAGGTGTTAAAATTCAAGACCATGCCCAGATCGGTATGGGTGTCACCATAAATGTTAATATTACTATCGGCGCGCGGGCGCGGGTAGGCAACGGCGCCACTATCAAAGCGGACGTTCCACCTGGCGGCCGCGTCTACGCGGGTCAAACCTGGCCCGAGCAGTCATCTTCGTGATCAAGGATATTCATGTTTCGAAAACCAACAACCCCAGGCCCCACACCTTCCGCTCCCGTTGAACGGGTGACGACCGTTTTAGGCCCCGGAATCCGCTGGAATGGCATCATGCGCGGCACCGGCGGTGTGCGTATTGAAGGTCCCGTGGAAGGCGAGATCAGTATTCATGGGCTTGTAGTTGTCGGTGAAACCGGCCGTGTTACCTGCGAAAACCTGCGGGCCAATACAGTGGTGGTGGCCGGCGCGGTGCGCGGAAATATAACCGCGGAGAAAATAGAGATCCGGTCAACCGGCCGCGTATGGGGTGACGTGGTGACCGTCGCGTTCTCAACAGAAGAAGGCGCTTTCCTGCGGGGGCAGGTACGTATGGAAGAACGGGTGGATTTAAACTTCGAGCCGGAAACGGAAACGCAACCGACCGAACCACCTCCACCCGCAGAGACAAAAACCGGAACCCGAGGAAAATAATGGATAAAAATACATTGCTGCTGGTCATCTCTGAATGGATCGGCGTTATTGCTATTGGAATGATCGCGGGGCTCAGTCCGGCTATCCGGAAGGTCAAACCGCTTCAATTTTTGTTCCCAAGGCGCGAAGCCTCTGTAACATTTTCAATTAACGCGGTGTTATTCGTTTTTAGTATTATTGTCTACAGATCCTTCTTCACCGCGGTCAGCGAACTGACAGTATTCAATCCGGAAGCAGGCCTTCAGCGCATTATTCTCGATGTGATCGGCCTGGCGGTAATTGCCGCCGCGCTTGTATACCGAAAACAACCATTCCGCAGCGCCCTGTGGGGAAAAGACGGGCTACGTTCCAGTTTTTATTTCGGGCTGCTGTTGGCTATTCTCTCCCTGTTCCTGCGGGCAAAGATCTCCGCGGTGACCAACGGTGTCAACTCACTGGAAGGCCTGGCGCTTCTGGAATTATTCGTGATCGCGCTTTGTGAAGTGACAATTTTTTTCGGCTATTCCCAGCCCAGGTTCTCTTCACGCTTTGGTCCGACAGCCGGCTGGTTGATCTCTTCCGGATTGTTCATTCTATGGCAGATCATTCCCCTGGCGCTGCACGGTGGCAACTGGCAGACAAGCCTGTACCCGATCGGACTGGCTATCGGGCAGGGTTTGATCCTTGGTTTCATCACACAAAAGAACAAACATATACTGGGCCCGGCGATCTATTTGGCCTTGAGCCATTGGCTCTTCCTGATACAATAACCGCATGACCAAACACATCGCACCTGTTGTACCCATGTCTTCACCCGATATTTCAGAAGAAGATCGCGAAGCTGTGCGCTCTGTCATTAATACAACCTATCTGAGTATGGGTCCCTGGGTTGACCGGTTTGAAAACGCCATACGTTCTGTAACCGGTCGTAAACATGCCATCGCGGTAAACAGCGGCACAGCCGGCTTGCATCTCGCCATCCGTGCTGTGGGTGTTCAACGTGGTGACATCGTGATCACCACACCCTTTTCATTTGTGGCTTCCACCAATGCCATCCTCTTTGAAAACGCCCTGCCTGTATTTGTGGATGTTGATCCGGTTACCGGAAACATTGACGTTGAACAGCTCAAGCAGGCTGTTGACGATCTTCTGGCCGGCGGTGACAGGGCCCGGAAATGGCTGCCGCGAAAATTACCCCGCTACTTTGATGACGCCGGAGCCGAGATACACCCCCGCTTGAAAGCACTTCTGCCAGTGGACGTATTCGGTCAACCGGCGGATATGGACACAGTGATGTCCATCGCCCGGGAGCACGATCTGCCCGTAATCGAGGATTCCTGCGAAGCCCTTGGCGCGATATATAAGAACATACCCGCCGGCAAACAGGGTGATATCGGAATTTTCGCCTTCTATCCGAATAAGCAGATTACTACCGGTGAAGGCGGCATGATTGTCACCGACAATGATGATTACGCGGCCTGCATGCAGGCATTGCGAAACCAGGGACGCGCCCCCGGTGATAACTGGCTGCAGCATACACTTCTCGGGTATAACTACCGGCTCGATGAAATGAGCTCCGCCCTGGGCGCCTCTCAGGTAAAACGGCTTGACAGCCTCCTGGCAGCCCGCCAGAACGTAGCTGATATGTATGCCCGGCACCTGGGTGGTATTCCGGGAATTGAACCACTGGCGGTTCTGCCGTCAACCACGCGCATGAGCTGGTTTGTGTATGTGGTGCGCGTCCCCCGCGGGGTTGACCGCATGGCCGTGGCGGACCGGCTCGCCGGGAAAGGTGTTCCTGTGCGGCCGTATTTTCTGCCGATCCACCTCCAGCCATATATGGTCGAACGCTTCGGGTACAGGCCGGGTGATTATCCGGTAACCGAAGATCTGGGTGAGCGCGGGTTGGCACTGCCATTCTCCGGTGTAATGAAAGCGGATCAAGTAGAACTGGTCTGCAAAGCCCTGCGCGAATCACTATGAGCGAAGAGACTGTCTTCCGCCCGCCCCGGCGGCGGGGACTGGTTTTTCAAATCGGCGCCGCGCTGACATTTCTCAGCGCAGGTGGGCTGGCCTTCTATATGTCAATGGAACAGGAAATCGGGTTGAATTTCATCCTGTATTTAGTGGTGGCGCTCATCTTCCTCGCGCCCGTGCCATTGATCGTCTACCGTGCCGTGGCATTGGGCCGGGCCTCGTACAAACTGGAGCGCGAGGGGTTGCGTCTGCGGTGGGGGCTGCGCGCGGAAGACATTCCTTTGAATACCATTGAATGGATCCGCCCCGCGCGGGAACTCGGGTACAACCTCAGTCAACCGCGTTTCAGCTGGCCGGGCGCCCTACTGGGTTTTTCACGTGTCACCGAACTGGGCACGGTGGAATTCATCGCCGCGGAAACCGAAAATCTGCTGCTTATTGCCACGCCCACACGGGTTTTTGCCATTTCACCGGCCAACCCAAGAAACTTTATGCGCGCCTATCAACGCACGTCCGAAATGGGCAGCCTGTCACCCATGGCAGCGTTCAGCGCGCAGCCAGCCATGTTTGTGCGAAATGTCTGGCGTGACCCGGCAGCTCGAATACCCATTTTGTCCGCCATTGTCTTAACCTTGATCCTGCTGATCGCCACGATCTCGATCATGCCAACTCGTCCGCTGGTTTCACTGGGGTTCGGTCCGGCGGGAAACCCGCTGCCCCCCGTTTCCGTTGAAAAGCTGCTGCTCTTGCCGACGCTGGCAGGTATTGTGGTGGCTATTTCCATTTTCATCGCGCTTTTTTATTACCGGCATGAAGACCAACGGATGCCGGCCTATGTTTTGCTGGCAGGCGCCTGCCTAACACCAATCCTCCTCTTAATATCCCTTGTATTCATACGCTAATGAACATTCTCACACAACTCGTCATTGGGATCATCCTGGCTGCCATCATTGCCTCGGCCGCGTATTTTACCCGCGCGTTAAACCGGTCTGGCGCTTTCGCTGCCTTTCTCCTGGGAACTGTCATCTTCGGAGTTGGCGGATTGAACTGGGCTATTGTGTTGATGGCTTTCTTCATTCCGTCCAGCCTGCTCTCCCGTCTTTTTAAAAAGCAGAAAAAGACGGTTGAAGCCAATTTTTCAAAGGGATCACGCCGTGATGCCGGCCAGGTTGCCGCCAATGGGGCAATCGCCGGTCTATGCGCTTTACTCTTCCCTTTTTTAGGGAATCCGGGCTGGCTATGGGCGGTATTTGCCGGGGCACTGGCCGCGGCCAGCGCCGATACCTGGGCAACTGAAATTGGCGTACTGGGTAAATGGAAACCTCGAATGATCACTACCGGGAAACCGGTGGATGCTGGCACCTCCGGCGGGGTAAGCCTGGCCGGTTTTGCCGCCGCTCTGGCCGGTTCGACTTTTGTGGCAGTTATCGCGGTAATCCTCAAACCGGCTTCCATCCCGGGCACATTGGAAAACAATGTGGGGCTGTTGATCCTGGTCATAGTGGCGGGTATATTCGGCAGCATCCTGGATTCAATTCTGGGCGCGGGCGCGCAGGCCATGTATTATTGCGACACATGCCAGAAGGAAACAGAAAAATTTCCAACCCACGGTTGCGGGACGGCCACCCGTCACATTCGCGGAAAATCCTGGTTGAACAACGACGTTGTGAATACATTTTGCACGGCAGGTGGTGGATTACTGGCCGCCATACTGGCTGTCTTTTTACTTTCTTCTCCTCTTCCTGATTTGACAAAAGGAGGTGTTGAAATGGAAAATTTGACTGTGACCAGCCCGGCATTTTCAAACGGGCAGCCTGTTCCCTCAAAATTTACATGCGTTGGAGCAAATACTTCCCCCGCGCTGAACTGGAGCGGTATTCCCTCATCCGCGCGCAGCCTGGCATTGATCGTTGACGATCCGGACGCGCCAATGGGTACCTTCACCCATTGGGTGGTCTACAATCTACCCGCCGATCTGACCGGTCTGCCCGAAGGGGTGCCGGCAGGAGTGTTGTCAAATGGCGGCATTCAAGGCCCCAATTCGGGCCGCACCAACGCATATTACGGCCCCTGCCCTCCGGCAGGTAAACCGCACCGTTATTACTTCAAACTGTACGCGCTTGATATGGAACCTGCGTTGCCCGCCGGCCTTACCGCGGATAAGTTGATGCCAACCATGGTAGGTCACGTTCTTGCCGCGGGTGAAGTGATGGGCACATATCAGCGATAAAGAAGTATTTCGTTTAATACCCGCCCTGCCCGCATTCGCACGGCAGAGCTGATAAAGACCACATCAATCTTGCTGGTTCCAATGATCGTCTGGTTTCAGCGTGGTTGAAACACCGAAAAAAATTATCCCATCGGTCCGCTGGATTTTAAACGGCGACCTTTTTGTCCCCCGGATGTGCCGGCTTTTATAAATGGCGGGGCCATAAGAACCTGTACCGTGCAAATACGTTTATCCAGCATGCGGTTGCGCAGACGGGCGTCAATATCATCCAGGCTGTCAGAAGTGGTGATGACGGTAGGCAGGTTGGCCGCGTACCGGTAATTGAACAACTGGTAAAGCTTTTCCTTCACCCAGGCGGATGATGTTTGTGTTCCAAGGTCATCAAGGATTAACAGGGGTGATGTTTTGATTTCCTCGAATTCACGGTCATAGGTTACATTACTGCCGGGGTTGAATGTGGCCCGAAGGTGATCCAACAGATCAGGCACCACCCAGTAATTCACAGGAAAGCCCTGAGACGCACGGTAATTGCCAATGGCAGCCGCCAGGTGGGTCTTGCCGCAGCCATAGGGGCCCATGAAAACCAGCCAGCCTTCCGGTTGTTCCGCGTACGATTGTGCTTTCTGAAAAGCGCTTGAAACACTTTTTCTGTCCGCGTCGTCAAGTTTTTCCAACTCGCGCAGGCTGAAATTGCCAAAGGTGCAATTATGCAAAAGGCTCAAGACAGAGCGGTGGGGTTGGATCCCCTGCTGCACCGGTTGACGGTAATCCGGCGCGTTGATCTTGATCACTGTGACCAGTTCCGGGTCCTGAAGGCGTGACCGGATGCGGCCGTCCAATTCTTCAATGTCCATATCTGTAGTCACTACGGTGGGCAGGCGCTTCACATAACGGTGGTCAAATAACTGGAAAAGCTTCTCCAACGCCCATGACGTGGCGTTCTGTGTCCACAGGTTATCAAGCACCAGCAATTGCACATTGCGGATCTCTTCAAAGCGTGACGCGTACGGGTCTTCAGCGGAATTAAAAGAAGCGCGCAGGGTATCCAGTAGATCCGGTACAGTCAGGAACAACGACGGGATTCCCAGTCCGGCGGCATGGTTGGCGATGGCGGCAGCCAGGTGCGTTTTTCCGCATCCGTATCCACCGCAGAACAACAGCCAACCTTTCAGGTCGCGGGAGAATTGTTCCGCATGACTACGCGCAACATTGAGTGATTTTTCCTGTTCATCACCCAATCCCATGCGCCCCTTAACGCTGAAATTATCAAAAGTCTTGTTCGCGTAATCCGCCAGACGGTTCTGGTTGGGGGAAACATTCGCGGATTTCGCGTTGCGATGGTTGGACTGGCAAACACAGGGCACCAGACGCCCAAAATTCGGATCGTTAATCGGCAGGTCCTGGCGCACAAATCCCACCCCGTGACAGATCGGGCATTCAGGTTCAGTGTTCATCAAAGGTTCCGGATCATTCGCGGTTGATGTATTCGGCATATTCCCCGCCGGTGTATTTTCGCCGATAGTCTTCAGAGTCTCGCGAATTTTGTCCATTGGTACCTTTCTCCTGCCAGTTGCGGAGTATCGCGTCGATATACTTCCAGTTACGCGCGTTCTTCTTTACCGCTTCTTCGAAGGCAAACTGTATCACAGAAGGCGGATAGTTCTTTTCCGCTTCCTGCAACAGATCTGCCAACAGCGGCGTTAACGGACCGATATTATCTTCATAAAGCCGGAAAATGCCCGGCCATTCAGGCAGAATCTGGTACGAGGCATTTCCCGTGTCATCCGGATGCCATTTCCCGGATTGAAGCGCGGACAGCGCGTCGCGGCCTTTCTGGGAGTTTAAGAAATACAAAGCGGTATTCTGACCGCTCTGGTCATCAGCCTTCAGGATTAAACCGGTTTCTGCTATTCCGGCAAGAATGCCGGATAAGCCGGTTTGCCGCTCTTCATCCGCAAGTTTCAGGCAAGACATCAACCCTTCATCCGCCAGTAGATCTTTTTCCCGCAGGTAACGAATATCCCGTTCCTGTGCGTCCAACGCGCGGAAGATATACAGCATCACCTTCAATGTGTTTACGTCATCCACCTCCGGCAGAACATCTGTAAAGAATGTGGAAGGGATGGGAACAAGCCGGATCTTACCGGATGGGAAGCCCTTGAAAGTTGGCATGGTCTGCTTCCCGGTCAGCGGTACTGCACGGTAGCCGCGTTATCAAATTTTGCCAGATTATTCCGGAAGACAAGTTCAATGCCCGAGTGTACGGGGCCGTTACGGTGTTTGGCCACAATGATCTCTGCCAGGTTGGCCCGCGGATTATCTTTATCCAGAAGGTCTGGCCGGTGGATGAACATCACGATATCCGCGTCCTGTTCCAGTGAGCCGGATTCGCGCAGGTCAGAGAGGATGGGTTTCTTGTCGGCACGCAGTTCAACGGCACGCGAAAGCTGCGCCGCGGCCAGAACCGGAACGTTCAACTCACGGGCGAGGATTTTGAGGTTGCGCGATATATACGAAACTTCCTGCACGCGGTTGTCATTGCGTGAATCAGACGACATCAATTGCAGGTAGTCGATGATAACCAGGTCAAGATGGTATTCCATATGCAGGCGGCGGCACTTGGTGCGCATCTGCATGGGGGTGATGGCCGGCGTGTCGTCCAGGAAGATGTGGGTTTCACCGAGAGTCTCAATAGCCTGGGTGAATAATGGCCATTCGTCATCTTTTAATTTGCCTGTGCGCAGGCGCTGAGTGTCAATACCGGTTTCCTGGGCTACAAGGCGCTGCACCAGTTGTTCGTTGGACATTTCCAACGAGAACATGGCCACATGTTTTTTATACATCTGCGCGGCATTCTTGGCGACAGACAGCATAAATCCGGTTTTACCCATAGACGGACGGCCGGCAATGATCAACAGGTCGGATTTCTGGAGTCCGCCAAGCAGGTTATCAAGATCAACCAGCCCGGTTGGCACACCGTAGATCTCTTCACTGCGGCCGGACATCTTGTCAACGCGGTCATAATACTCGCTGGCTACATCTTTGATCAACTGCACGTCTTTATGGGTTCGGCGTTCGCTGATGGCAAAGATGGATTTTTCAGCTGTATCTATAACATTGTCCAGCGGTGTCTTCTGGTCATACGCCAGGCGCGCCAGATCGTTGGCAGATGCCAGCATACGGCGGCGCATGGCGGTCTCTTCCACCATGTGACCGTACGTCTCGGCGTGCAGTGAGGTAGGCGTCTGGTTGATCAGCGCCATCAGGTAGGCTGAACCACCGGCTTCCGCGAGTTGGTTGTTTTTCTCGAGGTCTTCTACTACCGTTAGAAAATCAATAGGCACACGGGCTTCATGCAGACGCCCGAAGGATGCCCATATCCACCCGTTGCGGACGATATAGAAATCTTCTGACTTGAGAAACTGGCCGAGTTCAAAAAACGAATCGGGGTTGATCAGCACGGCACCAAGCACAGCCTCTTCGGCCTGCCTGTTGTGCGGCT
>CAYOKC010000063.1:14320-20112 GCA_964404415.1 uncultured Leptolinea sp.
CAAAGCCAGAGTCATAATGGCTTCGAAAATTTTCTGATTGGCTGTTTTGTAGAAACATTCCGGTTTCAGAATTTCGGAAATCAGCGAATAGGCATCTTTCTCAATCATGATAGCACCCAGTACAGCCTCTTCGGCCTGCCTGTTGTGCGGCTGCACCTGAATATCGGTGATGGGTTCTTCTTCGGTAAGCGGGAAATCGTCCATGGGTGATCAATTAGCAGGTGGAATGAACACCCGCTCTTGTTTATTTTATCCGATTCTTTTGTGGAGAAACTTACAATAAAGTGAAATCAGGCACCCGGTTCATCAGGTTCCCGGGGTGGTTCATTCGAATCGTCGTCAGTTGGTTTGTTCAGACTGTCGAGATTTATATTCTGGAGGAAATCCTCATACACCGAGAGGCGGTCACTGCTCTCTTCCTCACCCGGCTTGGTCCATTCCGGTTTACGCGGTGCGGGGTTGGCAACTTCATGTGACTGAAGGTCCTGCTCTGGCAGAATGCCGGCTGTTTCCATCACATCGCGGGAGGCAAGGATGGGCACATGCGCCCGGACAGCCATAGCCAGCGCGTCTGACGGACGCGAATCAATTTCCAGAATCTTGCCGTCCACATCGATTACAAGGTTCCCGTAAAACACATCGTCTTTCAAACTGACCACTTCAACCCGTACCAATCGCGCGTTAAGAGACGAAAGAACGTTCTTAAGGAGGTCATGGGTTTGAGGCCGGGCAACTTCAATATCCTGCAGCGCGATTGTTATGGCTTCGGCTTCATAGGGGCCGATCCAGATAGGCAGATAGCGTTCAGCATCCACTTCGCGCAAAATGACAATGCGCTGCTGGTTTGTCAGGCTAACTCGCACACTGTCTATAACTACTTCGATCATTCGGGGCATGTAAACCTCCCTGACATGGATAAACCTGTCATTGACCTGATTCTAACATGCGCATTCTCTGACTGCAACCGTTGTTGATTCTTAGTGTATAATACTTAAGTCTTAACAAATTACTTTTAAGGTTTCCAACAGGGGGAAGGAACCTACTCCTTTACCTCAACCTTTGAAAATCAAAGGCTATTTTTTTCACTACCAGGGAAGTGTCTGATACGATGGAAGATTTTTCCGTAAAATTCGCTACCCATAAACCCGCGCCGCCAGGTCCCGCCCTCCCAAAAGCGATTATCCTTCTGGTGGAAAAGAAGCCGGCAGCCCGCTCCGCGTATTTTGAAGGGTTGTCCCGTAAAGGCTTCCAGGTTATTATGGCCGCCAATGGAGCGGATGCTCTTGAACAATTGGAAAACCAACGCGTTGACCTGATCCTTGTCAACGCGGCTTCCATGTATTCAAATGGCAAGGGGATTGTCCGCAATATCAAGGTTAAAGCTCCTTCCATTCCACTTTTATTGATCGTGCAGGAAAATCAGGATCTTGAAGACGCGCAGGCTGAAGTTGTCCTCGCTCTTCCCTTTACCCTGCAAAAATTGTTAAACCGCATGAAACCCTTGCTGCCCGCGATGAAAAAAGATGTGGTTAAAGTCGGCGGTCTGCAATTGGACACCCGTGAACGCATCGTACGCTATCAGGGTCAGCAGGTACGGTTGACACCGCGCTTGATGATGTTGCTGCAAACCTTGATGGAACGCCCCGGCGAAGTGATTGAACGCACAGAGTTGTTCAGCAGAGTATGGGAAACCGAATACGTTGAAGACACCCGCTCCCTCGACGTGCACATTTCCTGGCTGCGTGAAGCCCTGGAACAGGACCCGCGCCACCCGCGTTTGATCAAAACCATCCGCGGTGTTGGCTACCGCCTTGATCTGGGTGAGCCGCCAACCCGGCCGCTGGGGAAACGCAAAACCATACTACTCGAAAAAAGCCAGTAATACCACAGGGGTGTTGCCATGCTAACCATCGAAGAAGTCGCCGGACTGGAAAAGGAAGCCATCCCTGCCCGTGCCGGATCTCTACTGCCGGAAGATATTCCTTTTCTTGTGAACCTTCTCGAAGAGAAGGATGACAACCTGCGTTACCACGCGCTGCTGCTGCTTCAGAACCGCTCTGTGGACCATCCTGATGTCTACCCGTTCTGGGAAGTTCTGGTGGAAAAATTCAAGAGCCCCAATTCCTACCATCGCAGCATCGGGCTGATGCTAATAGCGGAAAACGTGCGCTGGGACACCACCTGCAAGTTCGATCCCATTCTGGAAGATTACCTGGCAATGGTTGACGATGAAAAACCGGTGACCGTCCGCCAGTGTGTTCAAAGCCTGTGTAAAGTTGTTCCTCATAAAACTCACTTGATCCCACGGATCACTGAAAAATTGATGTCGGTTGATATTTCCAGCCGCAAAGATACCCAGCAGAAGATCCTACTGCTTGATATCCTCTCTGTACTGACTGTCACCCGCCGGTATGTGGAAGACGCGAAAGCCGAAATATATATCATGAACGCGCTGACCGGAGCCCTGCTGGATAAAAAAGCCAAAGCCGGTATTGAGAAACTGATGAAAGATTAGTAAAAGAAGTCTCCACCGAAAAAATGGAGACTTCTTTTTGCGATTGTCAGGGGAAATTACGGAAAAATATCGTTCAGGTATTGGCTGGAATGAGACTGGTAATCATGGTCAGGCTTTCAATTTTTCGCCGGCCAATTCTTCAATGATCGCGATGACGGCTGAATTATCCATCTCACCCATACCGGATTGGACCATCGCTTGAAACAACTGGCTGGTGACGGCCGTTGCCGGAAGGGGGACGCCATAGCTGCGGGCGGTTTCCATCACGATCCCCAGGTCTTTGTTCTGCATGCGGGCTTTGAAACCCGGTGCGCGGTTGCCGTCAAACAGTCGGGGTGGTTTGACGTCCAGCGTCCAGCACTGGGCGGCTCCTGCCTTAATGGCTTCCACCACCTTGCGCGGGTCAACGCCGCATTTTTGCGCGAAGATCATCAGCTCACCCATGGCCACCATTTGCGCGGCCACCATGATCTGATTGGCCGCCTTGGCCACCTGCCCCGCGCCCGGTTCCCCGATATGCGTGATCGTTTTACCCACTGCCTGAAATACCGGCATCACGGTATCGAGCGCTTCTTTCGAACCGCCGACCATGATGGTCAATGTTCCGTTGCGCGCGCCGATGTCACCACCGCTTACCGGCGCGTCCAGGCTCTGTACGCCAGCTTCCGCCAGTTTTTCGGCAATCTCGCGGGCGGTATCCGGTTTTATGGTGGAATTATCCACAAAGATCAATCCCGCATGGGCGCCTTCGATCACCCCGCCAGGTCCGAGAGCGACCTTCATCACATCCGGAGAATCCGGAAGGTTGGTAAATACCACATCCACCTGGCGGGCAACATCAGCGGGAGAATTTGCCGCGGAAGCCCCCTCAGCCACCAGTTCGTCAACAGCCGCTTTGCTGCGATTATGGACCACCACCGGAAATCCGGCTTTCAGGATGTTGCGCGCCATCGATTTACCCATCAGGCCAAGCCCGATATAACCCACTTTCATCATAAGAACCTCCGGGGTTGATACAATTTGTAAATTCGCTGTAATGCGTTTGATTATAACCAAACGGGTGGCATAATTTATCCAGGAGGAATTAAATGGAATCATCATTTGATCGAAAACGTCTTATTATCTTTCTCGGTTTCGCGTTTGGAATTGCCTGGATCGTGGGATTGATCATTTATTTGACGGGCGGCCTGGTCAACAGCCCGGAGATCATCCCCGGTTCAAAGATCACACTTGCGGTAATGCTCGAAGCGTTCGGGTATATGTGGGCGCCGGCACTGGCGCATATTTTCACCCGGTTGGTCACCCGGCAGGGCTGGCAGGATCTATGGTTGAAGCCGCATTTCAAGAAAGGCTGGAAATACTGGCTGGCCGCCTGGTTTGGCCCGGGGTTATTGACCCTCGTTGGAATAGCTGTCTACTTCCTGATCTTTCCCGGTCAATTTGACGGCAATCTGACGTCCCTGCGTTCCATGTTGGATGCCAATCCAACCAGCAAGGGAACTGATCCGTGGTTGATCGTGATCGCGCAAACTCTTTCAGCGTTCATTATGGCCCCGGTGATCAACAGTTTCTTCACTTTCGGTGAAGAATTCGGCTGGCGCGGCTATCTGCTTCCCATGCTGCTCCCCCTGGGCGAAAAGAAAGCCTTCCTTGTAAGCGGCGCCATCTGGGGTTTGTGGCACGCGCCGGTTATCGCCATGGGGCACAACTACGGGTTGGAATATGCCGGTTTCCCGTGGCTGGGTATTCTTGCCATGATCTGGTTCTGTATCCTGTGCGGTGTATTCCTTGGCTGGGCCAGCCTCCGGGCAGGCAGTGTATGGCCCGCGGTGATCGGCCATGCCGCGTTGAACGGCATCGCGGCCCTGGGGATGTTATTTGTCGCAGGCGGGCAGGCGAACAACCTGCTTGGACCGGTACCGGTGGGCGTTATCGGGTCGATCGGCTTCCTTTTCGCCGCGCTCCTGATTTTCTTTATCCCCCGAAAAAATCCGGCATAGACAGCCAATCCCTCCTCTGCTCTCAGGAACAGAGGAGGTGATTTTTATATATCAATCTAAACGCTTTTCTTGTCAAAGCGGAATGATTGATTTATAATTCTAGTTCCCCGGGCGCGTAGCTCAGCTGGTCAGAGCGTACGGTTCACATCCGTAAGGTCGGGGGTTCGAGCCCCTCCGCGCCCACACTGTAAATATGGCGGTATAAGTCGCCTGATAATCCCATATATTGGGAGTATTGAAATATTCCAGATTGGATTTAAGGTTCTCCGTATGGTCTATTTCAAAAAATAAACCCCGGTAACTACCAACCGGGGGAATATGCTAGAATAATTTATCACCGCTTACCCCGGTGGTTTGGTCGGAAGTGCTGGAACACTGACCGGCCTTTTTTGTTAAATTAATTATAAGGCTTTTTTCAATTGCTCCATCAATTTATTAACGTCTGAATTAACATTTTCAAAAGCGATTTTATAATCGTGAGAAATTTCTTTCTTATTTTCAATATCTGGGATTTCAATAATAAAGAATTCTGTTATTGAATTAGTCAGATTATTAATTTTTCTTATGGCTTCTTCAACATCCACAAGCAAGAAACATTTTATTTTTTCAATATCCTCATCTGGGTCAAGTAGAAGATCTTTATCCGTATGTCCGATAAATTTATGCCTATATTTTAATATGTTTAGTGAAATTTCATTTTCTATTGAATTTAATTCATTTTCGAAATTGGATACTTTATCGTCTGAAAATTGATCTTTTTTCAGGCTAGCTACTAAATGTTTAAATGAAAGGTTATTTTGAACCTCTCCATTTCTAAGTTTATTTTCGCTTTTATCAAACAGACGCGAGATACATAAAATCATACTATCAAGGTACATCTTATGTAAATTACTGAAGAATTGTGGCGAGATTTTTTGAATATTTTCTATATCATCATTATTGAAAATCAATCTATAACTTTTCAAATAATAATTATGGTGAATAACTTCATTTTGTAAATTATGAAAAATCAATCCGGATTGAGTATTACTCTTAAAAAGGTATTCTTTCATTTCGCCCCTTTTCTTTGCTTATTCCAAAAATCTAAAGTCATTATATATCAGAAAAAACGGTCCCATGGCGGGACCGTTGATTGATTGAATTTCGTGTAACTCAGTAAGGGCGCGCCCTACTGAGTGCTATGCGATTTGTTTTGCCCGGTAACTACGATTCACAAGTTCCATTACTTCTTTCTTGTGGGCTTCAGGACCGTTCGGATCCTTAATAATCGCTTTCTC
>CAYOKC010000063.1:20122-20527 GCA_964404415.1 uncultured Leptolinea sp.
CTGACTGAGATATGTAATCCAGTTTTGGGAGCTTTCAACCAATACGGTAATTTCAAGGATCAATGATTCAATTTTCTCAAAATCGCCGGACTTTGCAGCTTCAATCGCGGTTCTGTTTTTAATGTCATAAGCCCAGGTAACAATAGCCAAAAGCGGCGCCGGTTCATTTTTTGAATTGCATATGGTCGTACTTTCCTGCAATTGCTTTAAGGTGATAACGGGTTTTGATTTCTCAATTTCAATAGATTTTGGTGTTTTCATGATTAATTCCCTTTCAAAAAAATGATTGTTTATATATAAATAACAATAATGATTTTTTGTTTCTCGGGGGAAATTTTTTGTAGATATTTTGAAACATTGCATGAAATATTGTTGAAAAATCGATCAATATTGATTGAAAATTCG
>CAYOKC010000064.1:0-3242 GCA_964404415.1 uncultured Leptolinea sp.
GTCGGCCAGTCAAGCGCCCTGGTGTTGATCGGTGATAAGAACGAAACCAGCGAGTGGGTCCTTCGTTCCACCAATAACCTGCCTGATACCAAAGTTTTAATGGCTGGTTACCTCAATATCCGTGACCTGATGGTTTTTGACAAACTGGTTCTGCCTGAAGCAGTCCTGGATGTCATCGCCACAAATCTGGGTTAGGTTGGAGGCTGACATGACAACAATTTATGATGTACTCCGCCGGCCGATTGTTACTGAAAAATCCAACTACCTGGTTGGCAAACTCCACCAGTATGTGTTTGAAGTGGCTTCAGATGCCACCAAAACCATGGTGAAAGATGCAGTGGAAAAAGTATTCAATGTAACAGTCTTATCGGTGAACGTGATTAACGCACCGGCCAAACGCACCCGCCGTGCAAAAAGCCGTCGCTTAACCGTACGCAACAGCGGCTACAAGAAAGCCATCGTTACCCTGCCCGCTGATGCCCGAATCCCTATGTTTGAAGGGGTGGAGTAATGGCTGTTAAAGTTTACAAACCCATAACACCCAGTCTTCGCAATATGACCGGGTATACCTTTGAAGAAATCACCAAAAGCAAACCGGAACGCACTTTGATTGTTGCCCGTCTCGGGCACGGCGGCCGCAACAACTATGGCCGTATAACCGTTCGCCATCAGGGCGGCGGAAACAAACAATACATCCGCCTGGTTGACTACAAACGCAATAAGCTGTCCATCCCCGGTAAAGTCTCCGCGATCGAATATGATCCGAACCGCACCGCCCGCCTGGCGCTTATTGTGTACGCCGATGGTGAGAAACGTTACATTGTTGCCCCTCTTGGCCTGAAAGTTGGCGATACCATCCTCGCCGGCCCGCAAGCTGAGATCCGCACCGGCAACAGCCTGCCCATTTCCAACATTCCGGTTGGAACCATGGTCCACAACATTGAGCTCAAACCCGGTAAGGGCGGCCAATTGGTACGCTCCGCTGGTTCTGCCGCTCAGTTGCTGGCCAAAGAAGGCGATTACGCGCAGATCCGCCTGCCCTCCGGCGAAGTCCGCCTGGTACTGCAGGTCTGCTACGCAACCATCGGACAGGTTGGTAATGTTGACCACAGCAATGTGAAACTGGGCAAAGCCGGCCGTAAGCGCCACATGGGCATCCGTCCGACCGTTCGCGGTACCGCGATGTCTCCCCGCGACCATCCGCATGGTGGTGGTGAAGGCCGTCAGCCTGCCGGTATGCCGGGTCCCAAGAGCCCCTGGGGCCGTCCTACACGCGGTTACAAAACCCGCCGCAATAAGGTTAGCGAAAAGTTTATTGTTCGCCGCCGCACTGCGGGTAACCGCTAAACCGAGATTAAGCGAGAAAGAGGGACGCACTTATGTCACGATCGCTGAAAAAAGGGCCATTCATTGAGCCCAAGCTTTTGAAAAAGATCGAAATCATGAATACCAAGGGCGAGAAGAAAGTCATTCGCACCTGGAGCCGGGCCAGCACCATCTTCCCCCAGATGGTTGGCCACACCATCGCCGTACATGACGGCCGGCGCCATGTTCCGATCTATGTTACTGAAAACATGGTTGGTCACAAACTCGGCGAATTCGCCCCGACCCGCCACTTCCGCGGCCATATGTCTGAAAAGGCTTCCGGCAAGGGAGGGAAGTAAACCATGGCTACCGATATTCGAGCTAAACTGTCGAATTCATCTGTCTCAGCCCAGAAAGCTCGCCTGGTTATCGACCTGGTAAGAGGAAAACCGGCTGTTCAGGCACTGAATACGTTGAAGTTCCTGACCAACGGAGCGGCCGCACCTGTATACAAAGTGCTGGCTTCCGCTGTTGCCAATGCCGAAGAGAATTTTGGCGTCAGCCGCGATGACTTGATCGTCTACCGCATCACCGCTGACGAAGCCCCCACCCGCAAGTGGCGCCGCTTCGGAGCCCGTGGACGTTTCAAACCGGTACTGCGCCGTTCCTCTCACATTACGGTTGTCCTGCGGGAGCGCGCTTCATAGGCGCCCCGCTCGGTAACGAGAGCAGACTAAAGGATTAGACCAGGAGATCATATGGGTCGTAAAGTTCATCCAATTGGATTTCGTCTAAATATCAATCAACCGTGGGAAGGACGCTGGTTCGCCGAAGGCGCCGAATACCGCACCCAGTTGCATCAGGATTTCGCCATCCGCGATCTTATCCGCAAAGCAACTGAGAAAGCCGGTGTTTCACACGTAGAAGTTGAACGCTTCCCCGGTAAAGTAAAAGTTGTTGTTCACACCGCCAAACCCGGCATTTTGATCGGCCGTAAAGGCGACAGTGTGAAAAAGATCCGTCAGGATCTGGAGGCCTTGACCGGCAAGAAGATCGATCTCGAGATCAAAGAGATCAAAAGCCCCGATATGGATGCCTACCTTGTAGCCATGAATATCGCCGGCCAGATCGAACGCCGTGTCAGCTACCGCCGTGCCATGAAACGCGCTTTGCAGCAGGCTATCCGCCAGGGTGCGCAGGGCATCAAAATTGAAGTCGCCGGCCGTTTGAGCGGCGCTGAAATGGCCCGCACCGTATGGCTGCGTGAAGGCCGTGTCCCTCTGCAGACACTCCGCGCAAACATGGACTTCGCCCGTGGTGAAGCCCTCACCCAGTACGGACGCATCGGCGTCAAAGTATGGGTCTACAAAGGTGAAGTTCTTCCGACTGTCGAAGAAAAAGTCGAATCCACCGAAGGCGTTTACGTCAGCGAGTAAATTATTGCCGGGTTTACGAACCCGGATTTGAGAGAGGTGCCAACTATGTTAATGCCAAAGCGTGTCAAATGGCGCAAGCAGATGCGCGGCCGCATGCGCGGAAAAGCTCTGCGAGGCGCAGAAGTCTTGACCGGCGAGTACGGCTTGCAGGCTCTGGAACCGGGCTGGATTACCGCCCGCCAGATCGAAGCTGCCCGGCGTGCCATTGTTCATAACATGAAGCGCCGTGGGAAAGTGTGGATCCGGATCTTCCCGGATAAACCCTATACCCACCGCCCGCCCGAAACCCGTATGGGTAAAGGTAAAGGTAATGTTGAATACTGGGTTGCTGTGGTTCGCCCCGGACGTATTATGTTCGAAATCGGTGGACTTCCCAGCGATCAGGCTATTGAAGCCTTGACCCAGGCTACATATAAATTCCCCATCAAGACCCGTGTTATCGGCCGTCAGGATGGAACTGGAGACCAGGCATGAAAAATTCAGAACTCCGCCTGCTTTCCT
>CAYOKC010000064.1:3252-20526 GCA_964404415.1 uncultured Leptolinea sp.
GAATGACGAGAAAAATGATGAACCTGCGGTTTCAGGTTGTCACCGGACAACTGACCGACACATCCCGGATCCCGGCCACCCGCCGGATGATCGCCCGATACGAAACACTTCTGCGGGAACGTGAACTTACTCCTGCAAAGGAAGGTGACAAATGAACGAGCGCCGTCGTTTGGCTGGTGTAGTGACCAGCAACAAGATGATGAAAACCGTAGTGGTTGAAATCACCCGTACCTACCGGCACCCGATCTACAAGAAAGTTGTTCATCTGAGCAAAAGCGTCAAAGCCCATGATGAAATCGGTTGTCAGATCGGCGATCAGGTACAGATCGTTGAAACCCGCCCCCTTTCCAAAGAAAAACGCTGGGCTGTAGAGACCATCCTGAAAAAGGCTGCTACTCCGGCAGAAACGTCAAAGGGAGAGTAAGCGATGATTCAACAGGAAAGTCGTATCAAAGTTGCCGATAATACAGGCGCTCGCGAATTGCTGGTGATCCATGTGGAAGGCGGTTCACGCCGCAAATATGGAGCTGTTGGCGATATCGTGATTGCCTCTGTAAAATCCGCCGCTCCGCAGGGTTCCGTGAAAAAGAGCGATGTGGTGAAGGCCGTTATCGTGCGCTGCGCGAAAGAGTGGCGCCGCGAAGATGGTTCTTCCATCCGGTTTGATGACAATGCCGCCGTGATCCTGGACACTGATGGCCAGAATCCGAAAGGCACCCGCATCTTCGGACCCGTCGCCCGCGAACTGCGCGAAAAAGGCTTTATGAAAATCATATCCCTGGCTCCGGAAGTCATTTAGGGATAGGAGCGGACATATGAACATAAAGATTCGAAAAGGTGATCTGGTAGAAGTAATCACAGGGCGCGAAGATGAGCGCGGTAAACGCGGCGAAATCATCAAAGTGTATCCTGATGAGCATCGTGTCATCGTTCAGGGCATCAACATGCGCACCAAACATCAGAAACAGGTGCAGAGCCAGGGTAAGACCATCAAACCCGGCAAGGTACGTTTCGAAGCCCCCATCGACATTTCAAACGTAATGCTGGTCTGCCCGAAATGCAGCAAAACCACCCGGGTTGAACATTCACTCCAGGGTGAGAAAAGCCAGCGTATGTGCAAGAAATGCAGCGCCCTGATTGATGAGAAATAGACAGGGAGAGCGATAGATGAACCAACTTAAAGAACGCTACCAAAAAGAAATTGTGCCCTCCTTGATGAAGTCACTGGAGTTTGACAATGTTATGCAGGTTCCCCGCCTGCAGAAAGTTGTTGTCAACATCGGTATGGGCGAAGCCAATGAAAATCCGAAAACTCTGGATGCTGCCGTGATCGATCTGACCACCATCACCGGTCAGAAACCTGTGATCACGAAAGCTAAAAAGTCCATTTCCAACTTCAAACTTCGTGAAGGACGAGCGATCGGAGTCAAAGTCACACTGCGTGGAGAACGCATGTGGTCTTTCCTCGACCGGTTGATGAACGTAGTTTTGCCCCGTGTGCGTGACTTCCGCGGTGTTTCTGCTGAAGCCTTCGATGGCCGCGGCAACTACACCCTGGGCCTGCGCGACCAGTTGATCTTCCCCGAAATTGAGTACGACAAGATCGACAAAGTACGTGGCATGGAAATCACCATGGTTACAACGGCAGCCAACGACGAACATGCGGCATCACTGCTGCGCGAACTCGGCATGCCTTTCAGGAAGGGTTAATATGGCAAAGACTTGCATGACTTACCGTGAACAACGGCGAAAATATGCCAACATGGTGCGCAATCGCTGCCAGAAATGTGGCCGACCGCGTGGATACATTCGCCGCTTTGGATTGTGCCGTATCTGCTTCCGCGAATTAGCGCTGGAAGGCAAAATTCCCGGCGTAGTAAAGTCGTCCTGGTAATCGGCGCAAAGGAGAAAACAGAATGAGTGTTAATGATCCTATCTCCGATATGCTGACCCGTATCCGCAATGGCGTGATGATCGGACAGGCGGCTGTGGCTATGCCACGCACCAGAATTAAGACCGAGATCGCCCGCATCCTCAAAGAAGAAGGTTTCATCGAAGGATACGAGGAAGTAGAAACGGAAGAAAACAGCAAGCAGCCTGTGCTGCGTGTCAAATTGAAATATGTTGGCGAACGCCGCTCCCGCAAACCGGTCATCACCGGCCTCGAACGCGTCAGCCGCCCCGGCCGCCGGGTTTACACACAGAAACAGGATATCCCCTGGGTTCTTTCCGGCATGGGTATTTCAATCTTATCCACCCCGAAAGGGATCATGACCGGGCAGCGCGCTCGCCAACTTGGTGTTGGCGGCGAGATCCTGTGCAAGGTCTGGTAGCCAAGGAGGAATGAACTGTGTCTCGAATTGGTTTGACCCCCGTCGCGGTCCCGGCCGGTGTACAGATTGATATCAAGGGTTCCTTTGTCAGTGTCAAAGGACCCAAGGGAGAAATGTCCCGTGGATTTTCTCCGTCATTGAATATCAAGCTGGACAATGGTCAGGTTCTCGTGGAACGCACATCCGAAATGGCCACTGTGCGCGCTCTCCATGGAACTACGCGAGCTTTAATTCAAAATATGGTAACGGGTGTAAGCACCGGTTTCACCAAGGTTCTGGAAATCGACGGTGTCGGTTACCGCGCTGAAATGAATGGCGCAAACCTTGTTCTGTTCCTGGGCTTTTCTCACCCAATTGAACTCACCCCGGCGGAAGGCATCACTTACGATGTTGATGTCAAAACCCGCCAGATCAAAGTGATGGGCAAAGATATCGAACAGATCGGTCAGATCTGCGCTGATATCCGCAAGATCCGCCCGCCCGAACCGTACAAAGGCAAGGGTATTCACTATCTGGGTGAGAAGATCCGCCGCAAGGCCGGAAAATCTGGCAAAGCCAAAGGCAAGAAGTAAAGGTACTGGATATGGCGAAAACATCCCGTTCTGAAGCGCGAATCCGCCGACACGTGCGTGTTCGCAAGAATATTACCGGAACTCCCGAACGTCCACGTCTGGCCGTTTTCCGCAGCACTGCGGAAATCTATGTCCAGGTGATTGACGACTCGGAAGGAAAGACCCTCGCCAGCGCTTCCAGCGTTGACCGTGAACTGCGTGCCTCCGCCGCGAAGGTCACCAAAACCGAACAGGCAAAACTGATCGGTAAGGCCGTTGCGGAACGAGCCAAAAGCAAGGGCATTGATAAGGTCGTCTTTGACCGCGGTGGTTTCCGATATATGGGCCGTGTCAAAGCTCTGGCTGATGCTGCCCGCGAAGCCGGGCTGGATTTCTAGCCGGAAAGCGATGATTGAGGGCTGATTATGGAACAAGAATATCAACCATTAGAACAACAATTTGACGAGCGCGTCATCGAAATCGCCCGTGTTGCCAAAGTAGTAAAAGGCGGCCGCCGTTTTTCCTTCCGTGTTACGGTTGTGGCTGGCGATAACAAAGGCAAGATCGGCCTCGGTGTTGGCAAAGCCAATGCCGTTCCCGATGCCATGCGCAAAGCGACTGATCACGCTCATAAAAGCATGCGCCAGATGAACCTCTCTGGCACTACCATCCCCCACGAAGTTCTGGGTCGCGTGGCCGGAGCCCGGGTTCTTTTGAAACCCGCCTCCCCCGGTACCGGTGTTATTGCCGGCGGCGGCGTTCGCGCCGTCCTCGAATCTGCTGGCATTCACGACATCCTGACCAAATCTCTGGGCAGCGCCAACGTTCTGAACGTTGTTCAGGCTACTTTTGACGCTCTGGAACAGTTGAAATCTGCGACGGAAGAATCTGCCCACCGCGGGAAACCCGTGAAAGAGCTTCAGCCCTTCTGGGAGCGGAGGAAGAATGACTAAGAAAGCCGCACCTGAGAAAATAGTCCGGGTGACACTTGTTCACAGCGCCATTGGCTATACAGACCGCACCAAGCGGACCCTGTTCGCCCTGGGGCTGCACAAGATGCACCAGACCGTGGAACACAAAGATACCCCCGTACTTCGCGGCATGCTGGCTAAAGTCAGCCATCTTGTCGAGGTAGAAGAGCAGGTAGAGAAATGAAACTGAACGACTTACGACCTAACGACGGAGCGAAAAAGAATCGCAAGCGTGTTGGACGTGGTATTTCAGCCGGACAGGGTAAAACCTCCGGCCGCGGTACCAAAGGTGAAGGCGCCCGCCGTGGACAGGGTGGTAACCTGTACCGCCAGGGTGGTAACCTGCCTTTCTACCGCCGCCTCCCGTTCATCCGTGGTGAAGGATTCACTCCGCCCACTCAGATCAACTACACCGAGATCAACCTGGACCAATTGGCCCGGTTTGAAAAAGGTGCCGATATCAACCCAGAAGTTCTGGCGCAGGCAAATCTGCTGCACAGCGCGGCTGAACCTGTGGTCATCCTTGGCCGCGGCGAAGTAAGCGTTGCTTTGAAAGTCCGGGTTCACCGGATCAGTAAAACCGCCCGCGAAAAAATCGAAAAAGCCGGTGGCAGCGTGGAATTGATTGCCTGATGGCAATCGCCACCCAAGGAGAACCTGAATGAAGCGGTCAGCCTGGCGTTACTTATGGATGTCTGAGGATATTCGAAAGAAACTCCTCATTACAGTGTTGCTGTTAGCCTTGTACCGGTTGTTATCCAACATACCGGTTCCAGGAATTGACCGTGAGGTCATTCGTAGCCTGTCTCAGCAGACCGGAGCCGCTGGAAACCTGGTCAACCTGCTTGATCTGCTCTCCGGCGGTACCGTTTCAAACTTCTCCATCCTGGCTATGGGTGTATACCCGTACATCACAGCTCAGATTATTCTGCAGCTTCTTGTACCCATCATCCCGGCTCTCGAGCGGCGTTTGAAAGACAACCCGCGCGAAGGCCAGGCCTGGATGGAAAAATGGACTGTGATCCTCACCATACCCATGGCGGCGCTCTCAGCCATTGGCCAGATCAACATCTTCAACTCAATGTTGGGTGGCGGCGTTTCCGTGCTCAAGGACTACGGTTTCACCGGCGCGGCTCTCATCCCCACCCTTGCTACCCTGTTGAGCATGATCGCCGGTACCATGATCGGTATCTGGCTTGGCCAGTTGATCTCAGAATACGGTATCCCCAACCAGGGCCTTTCTCTGATCATCTTTGCGGGTATTGTCTCCCGCATGCCGGCCAACCTCGCCCGTGTTCTGGCGGATCAGGTCAACGGTTGGTGGATGTTCCTGGTGATCATCTTGATCCTGCTCTTGACGATCTTCGCGATCGTTTATGTGCAGCAGGGACGCCGCAACGTACCCGTGTTGTTCCCGGGGCGCCGCATCGGAAACCGCATGTCCATGCCGGTAACCAGCAAGCTGCCCCTCATGGTCAACATGGCCGGTATGATCCCGTTGATCTTCGCCCAGTCCATTCTGACCTTCCCGGCCATTGTTTCCTCTTACTTCATGAGTGAAAAAACAGTGGAATGGCTGCGGAACTTCGCCACCGGTGTGTATCACACCTTTGGCGGCGGAAATGCCTGGTACGCGGTTCTGTACTTCATAATGGTTGTACTGTTCACCTTCTTCTACACTGACGTGTTGTTCACTCAGCAGAACTATGGTGAAAACCTGAAGAAACAGGGCGCCCAGATCCCCGGTGTTGTGCGCGGAGCCCCCACCCAGAAATACCTGTCCAAAGTTCAGCGGCGTATCACCCTTCCGGGTGCCGTATTCCTTGGCCTGGTGGCTGTGCTTCCCTACATCGTAGGAATGATCCTCCCCGCCGGGGCGGCTTCATCCTCCGGGTTGTTGCTGGTCTCCTCTGCCGGTTTGCTGATCGTAGTCGGTGTGGTGCGTGATACATTCACCATTATCGAAACCGAACTCAAACTGCACGGTTATGAAGAAAGTCTTATCAAGGGATAGGTAAAAAGATGCCTTCTTACGTCGTTTTACTAGGCCCTCCCGGGGCTGGCAAGGGTACTCAGGCTGAACGGATTTCCGAAGAGCTTGGCCTGGCCCATATCTCCTCCGGTGATATCTTCCGCGAGAACCTCAAAAATCAGACCGAACTTGGCCAAAAAGCCCAGGGTTATATGAACCGCGGCGAACTGGTTCCTGACGATCTGACCATCGAGATGATCAAAGACCGCCTCCAGCGCGATGACTGCAAAGCCGGCGCGTTGCTGGATGGTTTCCCGCGTACCCCTGCCCAGGCGGAAGCTCTGGGTAAGATGCTGGCCGAATGGAATGGTAAAGTGGACTGCGTTCCCTATATCTCCGTTCCGGCCGAAGAACTCATCACTCGCCTGTGCGGCCGCTGGACTTGCCGCGCTCAGGGGCACGTTTATCACGAAAAATTCAATCCTTCCAAAACACCGGGAGTTTGCGATGTGGACGGTTCTGAACTGTACCAGCGTGATGACGACAAAAAGGAAACAGTCGAACGGCGTATCAGCGTTTATCTCGAACAGACCAGTCCTTTGATTGAATACTACAAGAAACTCGGTGTCCTGGCTGAAGTTGACGGCACACTGCCTATCGATCAGGTCACTACACTGATGCTGAAAGCATTAAAAAAAGGTTGATACAACATGAGTTGGGATCGGGTACTTACTGTGAAAACCTCTGAAGAACTTGCCATGATGCGGCAGGCCGGACGGATAAATGCTGAAGCGCTCGCGGCTGCACGCGCGGCTATCCGCCCTGGAGCAACCACAGCCGATCTCAACGCCGCAGCCGAAGAAGTGCTGAAAAAGCACGGATGTTATTCTCCCTTTTTGAATTACCCTGGTCCTTACCCTTATCCGGCCAGCACCAATGTAAGCGTCAATGAAGAAATGGTGCACGGCATTCCTGGAAATCGCAAGTTGAAAGAAGGGGATATCGTTTCGGTTGATTGCGGCACTGTGTGTGAAGGCTGGGTTGCCGATGCCGCATTCACCGCCGGAGTAGGTGAGATTTCGAAACTCGCGCAAAAGCTTGTTGAAGTAACTAAAGAAGCCTTGCGTGTGGGAATCTCAAAAATGGTGGATGGTAATACCACCGGAGATGTGGGCAACGCGATCGAACGTTACGTCCGCAGCCAGGGAATGCATGTAACACACACCTATACCGGACACGGAGTAGGGCGGCGTATGCACGAAGGACCGCAGGCGCCGAATTATGGAAGACCGCGGCAGGGCACGCAGCTCCGTAACGGTATGACCATTGCTCTGGAGCCCATGGTGTTGATCGGTACGTCTGATACCCGGGTAATGCCGGATGAATGGACAGTAGTCTCCGCCGACAGGTCATTGACAGCACACTTTGAGCACACCACCGCTATTACACCAAATGGCCCGGTTGTACTCACAGTACTTGAAGATGATCCTGACTATGGACTCGATACGACAAAGCAGTTATAATCAGAGCTTTGTCGCTAACTTTGCAATTATTAGAAGGAGTTTTTGATGAAAGTCACGACATCAATCGGTAAAAGATGCGCAAAATGCAAAATTGTTCGACGCAAGGGCATTTTGTTCGTCATTTGCGAAAACCCAAAGCATAAGCAGCGGCAGGGGTAAGAGACCATGGCAAGAATTGAAGGTGTTGACCTCCCACGTAACAAACGAATCGAAACCGGTTTGACCTACATTTTCGGTATCGGCCCCACCCGTGCGAAACGGATCCTGGCGGATACAAAAGTCAATCCGGATGTTCGTGTTAAAGACATCACGGAAGCTGATCTCGCTCTTCTGCGCGAATATATCTCCAAGAACTTCAAAGTCGAAGGTGATTTGCGCCGCGAAGTCCAGATGAGCATCAAACGGCTGGTTGAAATTGGCTGCTACCGCGGCCTGCGTCACCGCCGCAATCTGCCCGCCCGCGGACAGAGAACCCGCACCAACGCCCGCACCCGTAAGGGTCCGAAGAAGACAGTTGCCGGTCGCGGCCGCCGTCGTGGTGCAACCAAGAAGTAATTCGCTGAGAGTCATGTCCGGGTTGGGGAGCCTTCCTCCCCGCGGCCGCCCGGGCATGCTCTATGCGTTACGAGCAAGATTTTTTTTCAGAAAGAATGTAGCGAGGGATTATGGCACAAAACGTACGCTCAACGCGTCGAACGTCAGTATCGCGCAAGGCAAAACGCACCCTGTCCACCGGGCAGGTTCATGTATTTGCCTCTTTCAATAACACGATCGTGACCGTTACCGACACACAGGGAAACACTGTGTGCTGGGGCAGCTCTGGGTCAGCCGGATACAAAGGCTCCCGCAAAAGCACCCCGTTCGCGGCACGCCTGGCCGCCGAGCAGGCCATCAAAGCTGCTCAGCAAATGGGGATCCAGGAAGTGGATTTGATTGTAAAGGGCCCCGGCCCCGGACGCGAGTCAGCTATTCGAGCGGTCCAGTCCATGGGACTTAAGGTTCGCTCTATCGCGGATATCACACCGGTTCCCCACAACGGATGCCGGCCTCCCAAGAAACGCCGCGTGTAATTTAATTAGAGGAAGACAGAACTATGGCTAAATATATAGGTCCGGTTTGTAAACTCTGCCGGCGTGAAGGTGAAAAATTATTCCTCAAAGGCGAACGCTGCTTTACCCCCAAATGCGCCTTTGAAAAACGCGGATTTGCCCCCGGTCAGCATGGCCGTACCGGGCAGGGCGGCCGCGGTGGCGGCAGCGAGCGTGCGTCTGACTACGCCCGCCAGTTGCGCGCCAAACAGAAAGCCCGCCGCGTTTACGGCGTTTTCGAACGTCAGTTCCGCCGTTTCTACGGTTTGGCTTTGAAACATAGAGGTTTGACAGGTTTGAACCTGCTGCAGAACCTCGAAATGCGGTTCGATAACATCATCTACCGCTTCGGTCTGGCCGAAAATCGGGCGCAGGCTCGCCAGTTGGTAACCCACGGGCACTTCTGCGTCAATGGTATTCGCACCGACATCCCCTCCATGCTGCTGCGCCCCGGTGACGTTGTCACTGTCCGCAAAGGCTCAGAGAAAACAACCTTCTTCAAAGAGGTTGGTGATGTGGCGGAAAAACGGAATTGTGCTGTTTGGCTGGATCGGGACCTCAAAAACCTGACCGGTAAAGTTGTCCGCGTTCCTGAACGCGCTGAGATTGATGGCAACTTGAACGAACAGCTTATCGTTGAGTACTATTCGCGCTAAAACCCGTTGATCGGCGCGCGGGAATACGAAGGTGCGCCGAGAAGAGGAAAACGTGACTACTCTCTTTAACATGGTTACCCCAAAGGTCGAGCGCGAAGCTGAAGCGCGAAACTATGGAAAATTCATCATCAGCCCGTTGGAACATGGCTATGGCGTCACTATGGGCAATGCCCTTCGCCGCGTTATGCTTTCATCGCTTTCGGGTGCTGCCATCACGTCCATCCGCATCGCGGATGTGCTGCATGAGTTCAGCGATATCCCGGGAGTACGGGAAGATGTTATTCAGGTAACTCTGCAGATCAAGCAGATCCGCCTGATCATGCACGATGTGGAAACCGCTCATCTGCGGTTGGACATCCGTGGTGAAGGACAGGTTACCGCGGCCGATATCATTGCGCCGCCGGAAATTGAAATTGTCAACCCCGACCTGTATCTGTTCACCGTGGATGACCCCAAAACCAAACTGGAGATCGACCTGACCGTTGAACGCGGCCGCGGTTACTCTCCTGCCAATGAACGGACAAATCATCTACCCATCGGCGAACTGCCCGTGGATGCCATTTTCTCCCCGGTGAAACGCGTCAACTGGACTGTGTCCAATGCCCGCGTTATGCAGAGCACCAACTACGACAGACTCAACCTTGAGATCTGGACGGATGGAACGATCAAACCGGAAGAAGCCCTCGGAAATGCCAGCAAGATCCTCATCGATCACTTGCGCCTCGTCTCCGGAGTTTCTGAAGAAGTGAGCGTTCTTGGAACCGAAAAAGAAGTCAGCGGCAGCCGGCTAACCAGCGAAGCAGCCGAAACACCCATCGAAAATCTGGACCTGTCTGTGCGTGTATTCAATTCGTTGAAACGCACGGGTATCACCACGGTCGGCGATGTTCTGGATCTGCTGGAAAAAGGCGAAGAAGCGGTGATGTCTATCCGTAACTTCGGCGAAAAGAGCCTGGATGAGCTGCGCGAGAAGATGCAGGAAAAGAATTACCTGCCTCAAGAAAAAGATGTGGAGTGATCAAATATGCGACATCAGGTAGCAGGATTTCATTTAGGCCGTAACAAAGACTCCCGTACCAGCCTCCGGCGTACGTTGATCAACCAGCTCTTTACACACGAGCGTATTCAGACAACTCACACGAAAGCCCTCGCTATTCGTGGCGATGCTGAACGCTTGATCACCCTGGCCAAAAACAGCGCTGAAGCCAGCGACATTGATAAAGTCAATGCCCGACGCCATGCCGCTGCCCAGATGAGTGATGCCGACCTTGTAAAGAAACTGTTTGACGATATTGCCCCGCGCTATAAAACCCGCTCTGGTGGGTACACACGGATTGTCAAACTTGGACCTCGTCAGGGTGACGCCGCTGAAATGGTGATCATCGAACTGGTCGAAGGTTAATCTTTCTGGAAAAAACCGGAAAGGCATGGAACGTTACCAACTTATTCTTGCCTACGATGGGACTCTCTTCTCAGGCTTTCAACGCCAGGGAAGGGAACGGACCGTTCAACTCGTACTGGAAGAAGCCTTAAGGCAGCTCGACTGGCCGGAGAGAAGCATCCTCTGCGCCGGCCGGACGGATACCGGGGTGCACGCTACAGGGCAGGTGGTTTCATTCGCATTGGAATGGCGCCACAGCCTGGAAGATTTGCGAAATGCCCTGAACGCGCGGCTGCCGGAAGATATTTCAGTGATGGACGTGAAGACAGTCAACGCGGAATTCCACCCGCGGTTTGACGCTCTCTCACGAACCTATGAATATCGAATCTACTTCTCTCCGGCGAGGAACCCGTTGAAAGACCGAATCGCCTGGCGAATCTGGCCCCGAATGGAATTTGACCGGTTACAGGAAGCAGCCCCGTGTTTCCTTGGAATCCACGATTTTTCGTCTTTCGGAAAAGCCATGAAGCCCGGCGGGTCTACAGTCCGTGAAGTCCATGAAAGTGCGTGGACGCTCTCTCACGAGGGCGATCTGACGTACAGGGTCACCGCGAACGCTTTCCTCTATCACATGATCCGGCGGTTTGTCTGGCAGCAGGTTTTATGTGCCACCGGCCGCGTAACCATGGAGATGTTGAAGAAAGCCATCGAAAACACCGCGCCGCTTCCCCCCGGAATGGCGCCTCCCAATGGATTGGCTCTCGTACAGGTAAACTATCTGGACCGCTAAAGCAAGAATAGTGAACAATTTATAAAAACGCGATTGCAGTAAATCGATGGAATGGAGAGGATGCAGTGGAAAAAACCTACGTCCCAAAAGGAAAACAAACAGGTGAGTGGCTTGTCGTCGACGCCAATGAGCAGATCCTTGGCCGATTTGCGACAAAGATCGCCATGATCCTCATGGGTAAAAACAAACCCGAGTATACCCCCGGCGTGGATACCGGCGACTATGTGATCGTGCTGAATGCCAGCAAGATTGCTGTTACCGGAAACCGCATGACCGAAAAAATGTATTACGGTCATTCCGGATACCCGGGTGGGCTGAAATCCATCAGCCTGAAAGACCAACTGAAAAGCCACCCTGACCGCGTGATCGAATCCGCTGTCTGGGGTATGCTTCCCCACAACAAATGGGGACGCGCTTTGATGAAGAAATTGAAAGTCTATGGCGGGAATGAGCATCCCCATGCTGCTCAGAACCCGAAATTGGCAGCCTAAAGGAGCACGGGAACTATGGCAGCAACTTATTTTGAAGGTGTTGGACGTCGTAAAGAAAGCTCAGCCCGCGTACGTGTAGCGAGCGGCGCCGGAGTTTTCACCGTCAACGAGAAACCCGCTGAAGCCTACTTCACCCGCTACGGTGACCTACAGGAGATCCTGGGACCTGTCAGCGCGGCTAACCTGAACGCCAGCACGCTGGATATCACCATTGTGGTGAACGGCGGCGGTGTTACCGGTCAGACTGACGCGGCCAAACTTGGCCTCGCCCGTGCTATTCAGACAATGGATCCGGAAAACACAGCTGCTCTGCGTAAGGGCGGTTTCCTGACCCGGGATGCCCGTGTCAAGGAACGCAAGAAACCAGGCCTCAAACGCGCCCGCAAAGCACCTACCTACACAAAACGTTAGAATTGTCCGCGCGGAAGTCTTTCCGCAAGGCAATATTTATTCAACAGGTTTTCCGGAGTATATCTCACTCCGGAAAACCTTGTTGCTTAACAGGTGAACCATGTCAACCGATGTACTGATGGATGAACTTTCGCACATATATCTTTCATTAAACCTTGACCCCAACGCGCCGTTGACCATCATGCCGGCTGCCTGTTTGAAGGGAACGCACACTTCACGACATAATCCGGCACATGCGTTACTGATCAGCCGGATCAATGGGAGTGAGGAATTGAATCAGATTCATGCCCTCATTTCCCGCATTTATCCGGAAGAACACGGAATTACATTGTTCACCACCACTTTTAGTTCCACAACGATCGAACCCCATTTGAACGTCGGGGATCTGAGAAAACCCCGGGAGTTCCAGATCGGAACACACATGTACCTGTTTGTGCCTCCTCTGGAAAAAGCTAAATCTTTTATCGAATTCCAGGAAATCATCGCGCACCTGCGCGCTCCGGAAGGCTGCCCATGGGACAGGGAACAAACACATCAGTCGCTTCGCAATAACCTGTTGGAAGAGGCATACGAAACACTGGAAACCTTAGACCGTGGAGATGTGCAGGGCATGCAGGAAGAGTTTGGCGACCTGCTGCTTCAGATCGTGCTTCACGCCCAGATCGCTTCGGAAACCGGTGAGTTCAACATGGAAGATGTCATCGCCGGTATTTACCGGAAGCTGGTGCGGCGTCACCCGCACGTATTTGGTGAAGAAGAAGTCGATGGTGTTAAGCACGTACTCCAAAATTGGGAAAAGATCAAAGAAAAAGAACGCGCCGATAAAGGTGTACCGGAAAAAGGCATTCTGGATGGCGTACCGGTGGTGCTGCCTTCATTGACCCAGGCTCAGGAACTGCAAGACCGCGCGGCCAGAGTGGGGTTTGACTGGCCTGAAATTCAACCAGTGTGGGAAAAGGTGCTGGAAGAACTGGAAGAAGTACGGCAGGCAAAATCACAGGACGAAGCCGAAAAAGAACTGGGTGACCTGCTCTTCGCGGTAGTCAACCTGATTCGCTGGTACAAGGTTGATTCCGAGAGCGCGCTGCGGGCGACCAACCAGAAGTTCCGCCGGCGCTTTAAACATATTGAGAAGACCGCCCGCTCGCTGGGACGCGATATGCAGTCCATGACCCTGGACGAGATGGACGTGTACTGGAACGAAGCTAAGGGTATGGAATAGTGTGATTTATGGACAGCCGGATGAGAAACCCGGCTGTCTTATTTTAATTAACTAATCAAGAATATTCCGCGCTGCCAGTTCATCCCGCAGTTGTTCCGCTGACTGGAAGTGGATGGTTTGAAAACCCAGATTCCCGGCGGCTTCTATATTGATGAGATTGTCATCAATGAACAGGCAGGCACCGGCACGACGGCCGGCGCGATCAAGCAAAATATTGAATATTTCCGGCCCGGGTTTGATGCATTTCTCAATACCTGAGATCACCATATCATCAAACAGGTCAAAGAAAGGATAACCCTTACGAACCTCTGAAAATTTCTCAATAGACCAGTTGCTCAATCCGAAGAGAGGGTATCCAAGGTCTTTGAGAGATGTCAGAATGTCCACCACAGGCTGGTTGCAGCCGCGCACAGTCTTCGAGTATTGCTCGTCATACGCGCGTATCAGATGGGCGTAATGGGGGAATTCTGATATCAACTCGGCTGTGCCCGCGGCATACGAACGACCCGCATCAAACTGTTCATTCCATTCATAAAAATTGATCTCGCGGAGGAAGCTGTCCACCGCTTCGCGGTCATTGCCCATCAAAGGGTCAAAAAGATAATGCGGATTCCAGTCCATCAATACACCGCCATAATCAAACACAATAGCGGGGGATTTATCAAAGTTGTTTTTCACATTCATGGTTTTCTATCCTGTAACAATATGGCTGACATTGTATCCTGAAAAAGCGCAAGACCGGATCAAGCCGGAAAAACAACCGGCTTCGCTGGGCGTCAATTCTGGCTATAATGTACTGAAATTCACTCCAGAAGACGCCCTTATGACTCATATTCGAAAAGTATTCCAGCACCCCGCCGTGTTCCCTGTTTTCCTGCTGTTGACATTGCTCGCGGCTTACGGCTACCAGATCACCCGCATGGGATTTTACTGGGACGATTGGTCGCTGGTGTACCTGACCGATCTGAAGAATATGAAGGAATTCTGGTCTTTTTACTCGTATGACCGGCCGCTTTCAGCGTGGCTGTATGTGGCGCTTACGCCGCTGCTGGGGACGAACCCGGTCAACTGGCAGTTGTTTGCCATAATTGCCCGCTGGGTGGGCTGCCTGGGCTTCTGGGTGTTATTCAAACAAATATGGCCGAAACGTGTCATGGAAGCCGGTTTTGCCGCGCTGCTGCTGGGTGTGTATCCCGGTTTTACGCAGCAGCCTGTCTCCATTACCTACAGCCTGTTCTGGGTGCTGTATGCCATGTTCATCTGGTCGCTTGTGGCCAGCGTATCCGCGTTGACCGACCGCAAACACCGGGTATGGTTGATGGTGCTGGCGTTAGCCGGCTCGTTGTTTGAAACACTTTCCATGGAATATGTCATCGGGTTGGAAATATTACGGCCGGTTCTTTTCTTCCTGGTTTTCCTGCGTCTCGGGATCCAATGGAAGAATGCCATAAAAAATGCGTTTGTATGCTGGATCCCATATTTTCTCATTCTGTGTGTTTTTGCCTGGTACCGCTTTATTTATTTCCCGGCAACCAACACCGATCCGGAAGCCAACGCGCCGCTGCTGTTACGCGAAATACTGACCAATCCGTCCTCCGGATTGCCGCGACTTTTCCAGAATATGGCACAGGATATTTCACAGGCATTGATCTTTGCATGGTCCAAACCGATCGTTCCGGCAGAGATCAATTTCACGCATACCACTTCCGTATTCGCGTTCGCGATGGGTGTGGTTATCGCTGTTCTGGCTGTCCTGGTGTTATGTAAGGCTGCTTTGGATGCCAATGACGAAAATATGGACCATTTCCCTCTGGAAGCTTCATTGCTGGGTTTCGCGGCTGTCATCATGGGCGGGTTGCCGGTATGGAGCACAAACCGCCAGATCATTGTGGGGATGTGGTCAGACCGGTTTTCACTCGGATTGATGTTCGGCCTGGTTCTTCTGATCATCGGACTCACCGGCTGGTTCGCGGGCAAACCTCTGCCCCGGGCGGTGTTGTTATCTGTGTTTCTGGCTCTGGCCGTAACGTTTCAGGTTCAAAACACGGCGAAGTACAAACAAAACTGGGACGCGCAGTTGGATTATTTCAACCAACTCCTCTGGCGCGCGCCTGCCTTGAAACCCGGCACGGCTATCCTGGGCAACAAAATCCCGTACGGATTATCTGCCGAATATGCCACCGGATTCGCGTTGAACACCATTTACCGGCCGGAGGGCTCAACCAGGCTGCCTGTCTGGTTCTTCAGCGCCATTTCCGACCGGGGCGGCTCCATCCCGGATTACGTGGAAGACTTGCCGCTCAAATTTGAACTGCGTGACCTCAAGTACGAGGGCAGCACTTCAAATGGCGTGGCAGTGTATTACAAATATGGCGAATCCTGCCTGCGGGTGATGACTCCGGCTGACAAAAAATTCCCCAATCTGGATGGCAATGAACGCGAGTTACTGGCTATATCACATCCGGAGCAGATCCTGCCAGAAGGTGACGGTTTATCGCTGCCGAAAGACATTTTCGGCAACGAAGCCCCCCGAACCTGGTGTTATTACTTCCAGAAAATGGACCTGGCACGTTCCCAGGCGCAATGGCAGCAGGTGGCTGACCTGTTCCGCGAAGCCGGGAGCCGTGGACTTTCACCCCGTAACGGGACGGAATACGCGCCGGTGGTGGAAGCCCTGGCACATACCGGCTCATGGGATGACGCCCGGCAATTGACGCAAGATGGATTAAGCCTGACAGGCAGCGCCGCACCATATTTCTGTGATCTTTGGGCCGGGGTAAGGTCTCTGGAAGGCGGCGCGCCGGCATACACGGCAATGCAATCCGCGCTAGCCTGTCAACAGGAATAATTTCCATTGTGCATCATTTTTATCAAATATCGATTTATGTTAGAATGATTTAATCTTTCTAAAAATACTCCTAGAGCAGAGAATCTTCCGGACATGATCAATAACTGGGTGTATATCGGTCTCTTTATTCTCATATCGCTCTTCATCCCATTTGCCGCGATCGTCATCGCGGGCTGGCTTGCGCCAAAAAAGCCGAATAAGATCAAAAACAGCACCTATGAATGTGGTATTGAAACCGTAGGCGACACGTGGGTGCAGTTCCGGGTGCAATACTATATTTATGCCCTGGTGTTCCTGGCGTTTGATGTAGAAGCCGTATTTTTGTATCCATGGGCGGTGGCGTATAACCGGTTGACCATGTTTGCCGTTGTTGAAGCTGTGATCTTCCTTCTGCTGCTCACTGTTGTACTGGCTTACGCCTGGAAGAAAGGCGCGCTCCAATGGATCTGACCGCGGATTTCAACGACGGGGTGGATAATCGATGACATTCTGGACGGATCCAATCGGGTTGATTGAATCCGCGCTCACCGGTCTTCTGACCGGTTGGGGCATGCCGGCCGATGGCGCGCGCATTGTGATGTACATCCTGGGCGGGTTTGTGCTGGCCGCGGGAGCGATGGTATTCACCATCTTCCTGATCTGGCTTGAACGCAAGCTGCTGGGCCGGTTCCAGGACCGGTTTGGCCCGAACCGGGTAGGCCCGTTCGGTATTTTCCAACCGATCGCGGATATGTTGAAAATCTTCACCAAGGAATACATCACGCCGGATGGCGTGGATTGGCTGCCGTACAATCTGGCCCCCATCCTTTCCATGGCCGGGGTTTTGCTGATGTGGGCGGTCATCCCACTGGCGGTCAACATCTACGGAGTGGATCTTAATGTCGGACTACTATACCTGGTTGCTGCAGGCGAAGTTGGAGAATTAGGGGTGATTCTCGCCGGGTGGGGGTCAAATAACAAATTTGCCCTGTTGGGTGCGTTTCGCGGAATCGGTCAATTTATCTCGTATGAAGTCCCCATGGTGTTGACTTTGCTGA
>CAYOKC010000065.1:0-4648 GCA_964404415.1 uncultured Leptolinea sp.
TTGCCGGATTTATGGATGCCGCCGACCCAAGGGCCGGAAGTACGCCAAACCGGTCGCACAGGATGGTGGTCACCCCAACCGGCTGCAAACCATCGAGAACCATCAAAAGGGATTGCTGCAGCGCAGGCGCCTGAGCGATCACCGCGCCGCTGACCAGGATCGGTTCGCTGAAAGGCAGCAAATTACCCGGCATACCGGTAAACCGCCGTTTCATGTCAAAGAGGATCGCCCGGGCCAATGCCTGTTCGATCTCGAGGGTTTCATTATCCATGGGCAGACCGGCCGGGAATAGTGACTTTTGCCACAGGTAGTCACGCACCAGGTGGTCCGGAATATCCAGCGAAATCCACCGGGTAATTGCCTCCAACCCGAGAATTTTCAGGGTTTCCGCGGCAGCATGCCCTGTCCCCAGTCCTCGGAACACATTGGTGCGCATATCACCATCCGTCGACGCGATTAAATGCGACGCGGCGGATCCGACATTCACACCGAATACGGTCAGTTCCGGATCCTGCTGAAGGCTTTCAAACCGGACGATCCGGGCTTCGGCGCCCGCGGTGGGCAGGATCTGTGAACCGCTGGCTTTTTCAAGGTCGGCGAAACCGGTCATCTTGGCAGCCCGAATGGAATTCAATACCCGGGTAAGCGATTCCTCTGCTGATCCGGTATCTTCCGTTTCAGAAAAAGGCATCACATTGGGTGACGTGTGCACTTTTGTCAGGCTGCCTAGCATTTCACTGACCCGATCTTTGAGGACCTCATTTCCAGTAAATAAAACTGCCGGTCGCTTTTCTTTCTGACAGGCTTGCAGCCAGAGATGCAGCTGCTCCGTCATTTTGAGAACAGAACGGCTGGCGCCCCGGTTTGTACCGCCCGCCAGAATGACCAGATCGGGCGAAGCCTGTATAAATCCATTCAAACAGTCTTCCGGTTTGCGCGGATCGTTCAGCGAGAAACGGTCAACGACCCGGGAATATGTCCCGGCCGCCAGAGAGTCAACACAGGCGAGGGAGTATTCCTCCAGCAACCCGATGGTGACGATACGCACATCTATACCCGCCGAACTGGTCACCAGAATATGGTCAATCCCTTCACCGGTTTCCGATGTGGGAATGATCAAACTATGGCTGGCATCCAGGATAACCCGGCCTGTTATCTGTTCCAGGTTGCGGATGGCGGCTGAAACGCCCTCTAACGCGTCACGCAAAGGTGCCTGATATGTGCTCGGCGCGGACCCGGCGGACAGCATGCGATAAGATGAGCCAACAACATCAAACAGGATCGCCCGTGTATTGACCGATCCAATATCAATTGAAAGAATGGACTCGGCGAATTGCTCAACTGGCATCATACATCACCGCATCCATACCTGAACAACCATCACAAGAAAACTGAGCCGTTCCGCCAGGACTGCCATGGCGGCGGAGATTACGCCGGCGAATAACGCGCCGAGTGTAACGGCGATAAAGAACTTGCCCAGCCCTGCGAGAAAACGGGTAGCTTTCGGGCGCTCAATCACTTTTCCGGGCCGGCGGATGCCGCCGAATTGGAAGTACGCCAGTGTGGCGATGGTACCGATCAACATGAAGATCGAATCGACCAGCTTACCGGATTGAATACCGGTGACAGGATCAAACAGTGAGATGGCTGCTTTTGATTGGGCGTACAGGGTACCCAGTACCGCTCCGCCAATGATCACACCGGCCGCCGCCCCCACGATCAATCCAGTAGCCAGATTCCCGATCTTAGAAAGCCGCGGAAAACTCTTGAACAACAGAAGAATCCCCAGTGCCAACGGAACAAGCGCCAGTGCCCGCGAATACCCGAGGGACGGGAACATCACCGGCACGATCAAGCGCGGATAGATGACCTGGAAGATCACCACTATGGCCGCGTAACCGGCAGCCGCGCCAATGAATAGGTTCGAGATGACTTTAAACATCGGATTCCGCTCACCGAGGAGATATGCCAGAATCACAGCCACGGTGAGAATGAACGCGACGGTTGTCCAGATCGTTTCAGCCGACATGCCGGTCCTCCATGGGCGCCGGTGGACGGCGGTTGATCATTGTTTTCATAAGCCCGAATATTCCACCCAGGGCGATCAGCGCGGCCGTCAGCAGCATACCAGCCTGATACGCCGCGTTGACAGACGGATAACGGGCAGGCGCTTCCATGATCCGGTCGTACATGGCGCCTTCCACCCTTCCGCCTATCAGGCCTTTCAATTGGGTTGAATCAAGATAGGGCCTCATTAACGGAGCGCTCTGGGCTGAAACTACCATCATGATCGGTTTGTCGGGCACATAGGAATAGAGCTGCTCCAGCCATGCACGGCCGATCTCGGAATTTTCTGTGAGGATCAAGATTGCCGCGTAATCCTGGATGGTGTGAACCGATTGGGTGGCTGGGTACGTCCACCCGTAACGGCCGGTATCCAGCAGGGGCATGGCTGACCGCGGATTGCGGATGAAGTCCAGCATACCTGTGGAACCGCCCGGAAGGTAACCCAGATAGGCGATCTTTTCCGGCTGGTAACCAAAACCGGCCGGATGGAAAAATTCATACCCTTCTTCATCAGGTTGTCGACCACACCCGCGGAGGCGGCTTTCATTTCTCCGGCAAATGCCGGTTCATAATCATTGATCACCAGTATGGAGGAATTATCCGGCAGGGATTTCACCGTGTTATGCATGGCTACCACGCCCGGTGAAAACAGTACTTGCTGGCCGGTGAACAGGTATCCGGTAATAAGTGGGAAAAGCATCACGGCCAGAAGAAGGATGCCAATACCCCAGCGTAATATCCGGTTGTTGACTCCCGAAGCCGTTTTCACGGGTCCGGCCGGTTGGATCTCGCCGGCAAGCATGGTCTTCAGCAGGTCAATACTGGCTTTTTGCGCTTCACTGATCTCCAACCGGCCCGAGAGTTCCACCGGGCGGTCATAGCGCGGCTGCAGAATGCCCTCTGGGATCAGTTTTTCCGGTTTTTCAACCTGCCGGTCCTGGTTCTCTGGGGCGGCTTCTTCACCAAACAGGGATTCGAGTGAGGTTGTCGATGGTTCCTGCCCGGCCAAATCTGCCGCGGGTTGCGGTTCGGTTGCAGGCGAGGGCTTTTTCTTCTTTCCCGGTTTCTCGGCGTGCTGCGGCTCTTTGTCAGGCATGGAATCTGACGCAATTTCCGCTGGCGGTAGTACGGGAACACCGGCTGCCGGTTCCTTCATCCAGGGGACAAACTCGTTGGGCTGTCCTTCGATCGGAGAGACCGGAATTTCCTGGGCAGGTAAAATCGTCTCGGGCGGAGTCTGGTCTCCCTGTGGAATATCCACATTCAGGGCATGATCTACCGGCTGCTCCACGGCAGACGGCGGTTCGGGTTGCGCGGGGCCGCCAAAGAACCGGTCTTCCTCGAGGGGGGAAGGTTCGTAAACGAAGTCGGATGGAGGTTCTTCCGCGGGGAGTCCCAGCGGCTGGGTTGGCCCCTGTTCAGGCGGATCCTGACGCAGTTCGTCAAACCGCCGGGCAGCCGCGGCCATCGCGGACAGTTCTTCTTCAGAATACAGAGTCGTTGATTGACCGGCTGGTTTGCCTTCCTGTGGAGGCAGCAGTTCATGCAGCCGCGACATCCAATCAGTAGACGGCTCTTCATCTCTGGGTTGCGGTGGAGCTTCACCGGGTTGGATCTGCTTCAGCCAATCCGGAATCTCTTCCGGAGATTCGATTTTTTCACCAAAAGGACGCTCTTCGGCTTCACCAAATTCGCCCAACGGCGGAGTTGGCGGCCGTTCCGACTGGCTGCGTTCACGGACCTTTTTCAGCCATTCAGGGGGTTCAGCTGGTTCCTGCGGCTGCGGGGGAAAACGCGTGAGACACTCTGAACAGAACTCTGCTGTCAGAGGATTGATCTTTCCGCAATTAGGGCAAACGATCTCGTTTTTCATACTACCCGTTATATGGCCTATCCACACCCAGAATGACCCGTATTCCCGCGGTGATGGCGCCCAATGCCAATCCCAATAGAATACCGCGTCCACCGGCATCCGGCAGGCGCTGGAGAATTCCCAGGGCGTTTTTGATCAAGGGGATATCCAGGCTGGTGGTAAAAACACCGCTGTTTAATAACACGAACAGCAAAGCTGAAATGCCGAAAACCAGGGTCATCCAACCGCGTCTGGCCCGATATAGTCGAAGGGCGGCTACAGTAAGCCCAATCGCCAACGCACCCAGTAATCCGCCTTCAACTGGCAGAATAATGCGGGTGACAATATTTTGAACATCCGTATTTCCAGGCCCGCCAAAAACCAGCCCGGCCAGAAAGACAAGCCCGAACCCGAAAATGACAAGCAGACTGTACCGGTCAGCAGGTCGTTTGGACCGCACCTTCTGCCAGTGCGCGGCAAGTAACGAGACAATAGCTGCCAGAACGGCGACCCCGGATAACGAAACCGCCCAGTTGATGACCACACTGCTCACATCCTGCAGCGGACCAAATGCAACAAAATATGCCAGCAGTACGATCAAACCGCTGATGATGGCAACGATTGTGGTCAGGGGAGCTTTCATAATAGGGTTAATCCGATGGCACGGAGAATCGCGGCCAATATAAGGAAGATGATCAAAATCCAGCGTAACGCGTCTTGCGCCAGAAG
>CAYOKC010000065.1:4658-20390 GCA_964404415.1 uncultured Leptolinea sp.
CTGGCTGCGTATATACTGCCCGTGTTCAGGTATGCCGGTAACGCGTAAATCTCTTCTCCCAACAAAACGTCTACCGGACTGGCAAAGGCTACCGCCTGCCCTACCGGGGAATCAGGCGCTGCAAGAATAGTAACCGATTCGTCCTCTGCTGTGTCCAGAATGAGGCTGATCTCAGCACCCATCATACCCCCGGCGACGAGCATGGATGTTTGTTCTGATTGTAAAGCCGGCAACACACCGGCCGCGAAAGACATGGGGGTGGTACCCGCCAGCCGCCCGCGCCGCGCGTCAATCCGGTCAGGCGAGATTCCTCCCTGCCGGGAGGAATACAGTGTATCCACCGCCAACAAGGTGGAGAGACCGTCTCCCGAGGTGATCGAAGGAGGACGGTCACTCCCTGCGGAACGTTTCAACACTTCCTTTAATAATCCTGTATTGGTAACCGTCGATGCGGCATGTGAATCAAGGAAATCGCCCCGGCCAAAACTGATATGGATGCGGCGGCCGTCTTCCACGGTCAACCCAACGATCCGGGCGAGGTGGTCCATGGCTTTGATAGGGCGCATGGGCAGCGGTGACCGCCGGGCCTGCGCGGCAAATACCAGCATTAGAGCCACTGTGAGACCTACGATCATCAGACCGATGAGGGTGTCAAACGCGGCCATCGGTCTCCTTCCCGATTGATTGTCCGGGTTCGGACCCATCAAACCGTTCAGCCAACTTTCGAAGCGAATCCGGCAGTCTGTTTGAGGGGAACAACCAGCTGCCCAGATAAATAAATTGCGAAAGGAATATCCCGAAGGGAGAAAGTTCATCCAACAATGCGCCGGAAAAAATGGTATTGTCTGGATCAGTCGTGGGTGCGATCGATTCCGTGGAGGCTGATCGGGTTGGATTCATATGAGAAAAGTATAGCATAGACTACTTCCCTCCCTCCTGCCCCGGAGCTTCCATCCACATCGGCCAGCCGTTGTAGGCTTCTAAAAATGTGTTGTACTGGTCAACCATTTCGAGCGGGCTTTTCCAGAAGGTTGAAATCTGAGAAGCATATAACAGGTTGGCTTTCGCCCATTCTGCCATGTTTCGGTCGGGGATATTAAAAGAAAGACGTGTCATTCCAGCGAAAGCCTGAACCGGAAGGCTCAAGGCGTACGGCAGGTCGGCGTAATACAACGGCTTCAGTGACAGTTCCGCCGCGCGCCGGGTGATCTGATGGTCTATATGGTTACCCAGCCCCAGCGGGCAGACACATATATGTTTTCCGGAGGTGATCCCGGCTATCTTTTGCGCCACCTGGCGGATCAACTCACTTTCACCCGGTTTGACCTGGCCGAACAATTCTTCATCCGAAGTGACAACCGGGGAGCCATCCGGCAATGTGCGGTAGATGCAATCATAGAATCCAAGGTGAACCTGTTGCGCGCCAAGCAGCTTGCCGGCGTTCATGTCTTCCAACTTGCGGATGCGGTATGGATCATCTCCTGTTTCCCAGCGGGTGTGCAGCGTCCGCGCGTATTCTGTGAACTTCGCGGGATTGGCGATCTGATCGGAAAAAACCGTCACGATCTTTGTGGGAACACCCTGCTCCGCGAGGTACGAAAGAAGTCCTCCGCACGAAAATACCGCATCATCCAGATGCGGAGATAGAAAAATCCACGGGACATCCCGCTGTGTTGGTACGGATAAATTGGCCATGTTACAATTTGTTGCATGGATAATGCCATTCACGCCACATCCGGAAAGGAAGTCCGGCTCACTACCTTATCCAGTTGCGCTGGTTGAGCATCCAAACTAAACGCGCAAGCGTTGGCGCAGGTTCTGCGCCCGGTAAAAGACACTTTCGGCGGAATGTCCTTCCCTGATCTTCTGGTAGGGTTGGATTCGCCGGATGATGCCGCGGTTTGGAAACTGGATGACACCCGCGATCTGGTCGTCACAACCGATTTTTTCACGCCGGTTGTGGATGATCCGTACGATTACGGGGCGATAGCGGCTGCCAACAGCCTGTCGGATATCTACGCCATGGGCGGCGAACCGTTCCTGGCGTTGAATGTGGCTGCCCTACCCCCCAACCTGCCTGCCGAAATCTCCGCGGAGATCATCCGCGGTGCGGCGGAAAAAGCCCGCGAAGCCGGCGTGGTGATCGCCGGCGGTCACACCGTTCAGGATAAGGAACCCAAGTTTGGGTTGGTGGCTGTAGGGTTTGTTCCACACGGACAGAGTTTCACCAAAGGCGGCGTGAAACCGGGTGACCACCTGTTCCTATCCAAACCTCTCGGTTTTGGCGTTACCACCACCGCGTTGAAACGCGATTCGGTGGAACCTCACGACCTGGAGCAGGCTGTTACCTGGATGAAGCGCCTGAACCGCGATGCTTCCCGGCTTGCCCGCCTGGTCAACCTGAGCGGCGCCACCGATATCACCGGCTACAGCCTGCTGGGGCATGCCTTGGAAATGTGCAAAGCCAGCGGTGTGCGGATGCGCTTATCAATGGACAAATTCCCGTTATTAGACGGGGCTTTAAAGTACGCCCGCATGGAAACTTTCCCGGGCGGCGCGTTTGACAACAAAGAATTCTTCGGCGGGAACGTCACATTCGCGGACTCGATTGAAGAACAGCGCCGCATGCTGCTGTTCGACCCGCAGACCAGCGGCGGCTTGTTGTTGAGCGTTCCGGCAGGCCAGGTGGAAGAATTCACTTCGAAAGCCGCTTCGATGGATCAACCGGTCTGGGAGATAGGCTTCGCGGAAGCCGGCAGCGGGATCATAGTCGAATAATCTCTTTTGCATGGGGGAATTGTTTCCCCCGGCCTATTAATACGGTAATATTGGTATGGTAGAACACATTATCGAACCCCGGCATAATACCGGTATTCACTGGATCATGTAATTCGCTTATGGACATCCCGGCTCACCTTCAGGGTATTCTCGATAACCTGCCGCAAAAACCCGGTTGTTACATCTATAAAGATGTCAACGGCAAGGTTATTTACGTCGGCAAGGCAATCATTCTGCGTAACCGGGTACGCAGCTATTTTCAGAACGAAAACCGGCTGGACTTTAAAACCCGACAGCTTGTAAAGCACATCGCCAATATCGAGTGGATCGTCGTGGGCTCAGAGCTGGAAGCGCTGATCCTTGAGATGAACCTGATCAAGCGCTACCGGCCGCAGTACAACATCCGGCTTAAAGATGACAAGCGCTACCCGTACATCAAAGTCCACTGGGCTGACCCTTTCCCCAAAGTGACCATTACCCGTGTGATGGACCAGGACGGGTCGCGCTATTTCGGGCCGTATACCAGCGTGTGGGCGGTGCATCAGACTCTTGACCTGCTGCGGCGCATCTTCCCGTACCTTTCCTGCGACCGCGAGATCACCGGGCAGGATCCGCGCGCCTGCCTGTATTACGACATTAAATTATGCACCGCGCCGTGCATTGGCGCGATTGACGGCAAAGCCTACCGCCAGATGATCGATGACCTGTGCGGCTTTCTTCAGGGCCGCACCGACCCGATCGTCAACCGATTAAAAAAGGAAATGCTCTCGGCATCGGATGACCTGAAATTTGAAAAAGCCGCCACCATTCGCGATCAGATCACCGCCATTGAAAAGGTGGTGGAGAAGCAGAAGGTGCTTTCCACAGACCAGGTTGATAGTGACGTCATCGCCATGGCACGCGCTGACGGCGAAGCCTGTGTGCAGATCTTCTTCATCCGAAGCGGCAAGTTGATCGGCCGCGAATACTTTATTCTGGAAGGCACGGAAGAAGTCAACGATAGCGAGGTTGTGACGGAATTCCTCAAACAATTCTACGCGGAAGCGGCCAATGTGCCCGGGCAGGTGCTCCTCCCGCAGGAAATTGAAGAACACCGTATCATCGAAGAATGGCTGAACACCCGCCGCGGCGGCAAGAAAGTACGCATTAAAGTGCCGGCCGCCGGTCAGGGGCGTGACCTGGTAAAAATGGCCGCCAACAATGCCGTTGAAACATTAACTTCCCTGCGCAACCAGTGGCAGGCGGATACCAACAAGCAAACAGAAGCGCTCACCGAACTGCAGCAGGCTTTGAAAATGAACGAACCGCCCAACCGGATAGAGTGCTTTGATATCTCCAACACGCAGGGCACAAACTCTGTAGCCAGTATGGTGGTCTTTGAACAGGGCGTTCCCAATAAGAAAATGTACCGGCGGTTTAACATCCAATCCGTTGACGGACCGGATGACTTTGCCAGCATGGAAGAAGCCCTCACCCGCCGTTTCAAACGCTGGCTGGCCGCGCAGGAACAGACTGACGTGGGCAAGAAAAATGACGAATCCTTTTCGCGCCTGCCTGATCTGTTGATCGTGGACGGCGGCAAGGGACAGCTCAGCCGGGCCGTCAAAGTGGTGGATGAACTGGGTCTCACCGGTATGTTCGCGTTGGCCGGTCTGGCCAAACAGGAAGAAGAGCTCTTCTTCCCCCACAAATCCGATCCGCTCATCCTTCCCCGGCATTCCCAGGGATTGTACCTGGTGCAGCGCGTGCGTGACGAAGCCCACCGCTTCGCCATCACCGCGCACCGCGCCCGCCGCACGAAAGAAGGACTGGCGTCACGGCTCGATAAAGTGAAGGGTATCGGCCCCGCGCGGCGCAAGGCATTGCTTAAACAATTTGGCTCGATTGAAAATATTCTGGCTGCCAGTGACGACCAACTGGCTGCCGTGCCGGGGATGAACGCGGAGGTCGTTGCTTCGCTTCGGGCTTCATTGGATTAATTAACGTTCCAGGGGGAATTATTGGTATGGGTGTGACAAAACCCCGGTTTCTGCGACTTACTTAGTAGCAGCATTCACACCATCAACCTGAGGAATGACAATGACAAATTTGACCATTTTTTTGACCAGAAAGACTGCCCCGCCCGGATTCCTGACCTGGCTGTGGCAAATCCTTTTCAACATAGCCCCGGAGGGTGAACTGTCACCTGAACGGGAGGCGGAACTTGTTACCAGTGCCGTCCGTGATCCGCAGGCATTTGACGAACTCTACCGGAGGTACGTCAGCCGGGTCTACGCGTATCACCTGATACGTACCGCCAGCCGGGAAGAAGCCGAAGACCTGACCTCACAAACCTTTCTCGCCGCGCTCGAAGGCCTTGCGGGTTACCGCAAACAGGGAAACTTCGCGGTATGGCTGTTCAGCATTGCCTGCCGGAAATTGGCTGACCATTACCGCCGGCCAACTCCGCTGCCAATTGAAATGGCGGAAGTCCTGGGCGATCCGATAGAAGATGACATCGACCACAAAATGCGGCTGGATGACGTCAACCGCACCCTGCAAACTATGGATCCGGAACGCGTGGAAGCCCTGAGTCTGCGCGTATACGGCCAGTTGAGTTCCGCTGAGATCGCCCGCCTGCTTTCACGAAGCGAAGGCGCCGCGCGAAACCTGGTCTACCGGGCATTGCAGGACCTCCGCAAGTCCCTGGTTCCAGGGTATGAAATGGAGGAGAAATGAACACTCCAGAGATGCGTGACCCTTCCGGCGAGTTGGACTGCTTCCTGTCCGGCCTTCCGGCCGATCTGCCAATGGACGAACAGAAATTCGCGGAGGAATTGATTCGGCAGACCAGATCAAATCCACCGGATCCCCGATTTGTGGAAGACCTGTCAAACCGGCTGTTACTCCGGCACCCCGCCAGGAAAACTTCGATATTCAAACTCCGGAACTTCTGGCTGGCTTTTGCCGGCGGAGCCGCTGTGATATTAAGCCTGCTCTTCGGTCTTCCGTTCTTACGGCAACCCGCGATTCCTGTTGCCGAATTCGGTGCAACACCATCCGCCGTCACGTCGCAGGTTGCAATTGCGCCGACAATTGTCCCGACGGACCTTCCGTTTCTGCCGCTGCTGGGACCTTCCTCCGTGCAAGCCAGCGCGAATTTGAGCGAGCAATTCCCCGGCGCGCAGTGGACATTGCAGGCGGATCTGCCCACCGAACCGGAATCAGCGAAAGTGTACCGGTCCATCAATGGCCCTGCCGTTACCCTGGAGAACATCCGCAAAATGGCTGATAAATTCGGCCTGAAAGGGCAAATCTATTCCCGCGGTTCCGGTCAACCGGATTTTATCTCCTACATGGTTATTGACGGCCTGTCTGAGTTGGATATTTACGGGCTGAATATGTCGTTCACCTTTCGGCCGGATGTTACACGGGTAAGTGACGTTCACACGTCCCCTCCACCCTTCCAGCAGCAGGCTGATGCCGCGGTGAAGTTCCTTAAAGACCGGGGATTGTTGGATTTTGACTATTCGGTGGAACCCGGAAAACTGAATACGAACGAAGTGTATATCAGCCACAAATTGGATGGAAAGTACGCGCTACTGTTTACCGAGCCGACCAACCCGGAATATGTGGTCACCGTTGGAGCTGACGGCAGCATCCTGTCGGTCCGCGGGCAGGCGGTGAACCTGGCTGAGGCCGGCAGATATCCCATCAGGTCCGCCTCTGATGCCTGGCGGGACCTCATCAATGGCAACATAGGCGGACGGTTTGGCTACCAGGTAGCCAGTTACTATCCGCCCGTCACCAGCCAGAGCTGGGCTGTGCGTTATACCCCCGGGCAGAAAGTAGATGCCATCGGGTTGCCGCAATCAGTCCCGTCTGCTGATGGTGGACAGGCAATTGTGATGATGGACAACCTGATCCTGGAAGGCAACCTGCCTCAGATCACGGCAGACAACCAGCAGATGATGTATGTCACGGGGACGATGAAATTGGAGAACGTTCTATCCGTGGAGAGCATTGAACCGGCCAATATCGCACCGGAAAACATGGGTTTCCTGGGTACGTTGACCGTTTCCAGCCAGAGCGCGTCGATAGCAACCATGGATGGACGCACGCTCCCCATCGCCAATCCTCCGGCCGGGTTGCCGGATAATGAACCTGCATCAGTCTCCGGAATATTGCGGCAGGATGGCAGCATCCAATGGGACAAGATCTACGCAGGACCGGCCATGTGCGCGTCGTTTTCCTCCGGATTCTCGTATTCTGATGCCAGCGCCGGCGGGGGTGGCGGTGGCGGAGGGGGTGGCGGTGGCGCCGGCGAGGGTGACATGTGCGCGAAGTATCCCAACCTCCATGGCAATGTGACCACCGGTGGGTTTGACAACCTGCAGCCCGGAAGCGCGCTGGCAAATCCGGCGCCGGTAGTGACACCGTATAAATCCGGAGATGCCGTTGACGGACTTGTGGTGGAGATCAACGGGAACGTTGTTGTAAAACCCAATGGAACGAGAATTCCCCGCTTCTATGGAACCATCTTTGATGAGAACGGGGAGGTCAAATGGGGTGCCGATCTGCGTGGCGACAAACTCGCGGGACTGGAATCACAGCTACATATGATGGTACGCCTGTGGGGAACCTATCAACAGGAAAATAATACCCCGGCTATCGTTGTCGATCGTTTTGAACGTGTTGATCCGGCTGAAAAGATCAGTGTGTGGCAGGGATCGATCGAAGCCAACAGCATAGAGGGGAAGAACGCCTTCGTTTTGACCACTCTTGATGGTCAAAAATACATCCTGAGAAGTTCGCTGCGTTTGCCGCCTCAGGCCTTCGAAAACAGCGACCAGAATGCCGGCGGATTAAACACCGTTGAGGGTGTACTCCTTCCGGATTCGATAGGCGGCTATCCTGTGATCCGTGATGTGATGGCCATGAACGGCCGTCCGCAGGGCGACACCCAACCGCAATCCACCGAGATGATGGAAATCGGACCGGATGAGAGCATCGCGGAGATGATCAGTGGACAGGTCAACATCACCAATGCCCGGCTGGTATACCTTCAGATGGATTTTGCGGGCGGGCATCTGCCGGAAGACCACCCGGCGCGCACATTACAGCCGCTCTGGGAATTCTCAGGAACACTGCAAGACGGCCGCACCGTCAGCCTGTTTGTGCAGGCTGTGGATGAGAAATATTTGAAGTAAAGAGTTATTGAAAGGATAGATTGAAGGGGTCTCTTTCCGGTTTTTCAAGGAAGAGACCCCTTCTTTCTGGTACAATTACGCCCTTCGAATGAATGAAAACCGGCCAATTTTCCAAAGATTTTGCCGGGATTAATAAGAAAATAGTGATATAATCTCCGTTCGCGCCGCTTACCAGCTATTTGCGGTGACGTGGAACTGGTAATTTCTTGGAAGGAATAATAACAATGAGCGACCTGTTAAATGCCGTTGAGGCCCCGGTTAATCCTAATATCCCCGAATTGCGAGCCGGCGATACCGTTTCGGTTCACGTAAAAATCAAAGAAGGCACCCGCGAACGTATCCAGGAATTCAAGGGTACTGTTCTGTATGTCAAGAACAACGGAACCAACTCCACCTTCACCGTGCGCCGCATGGCCAGCAATGGTATCGGTGTTGAGCGCTCTTTCCTCACCCGCTCACCCCGCATCGACAAAGTGGTTGTGGAACGGCACAATGTTGTCCGCCGCGCCCGCCTGTACTTCCTGCGCGGCCGCACGGGTAAATCCGCCCGTCTTAAACAGAAGTTTTCCTAGAGTCACCCTCTAATTTAATCTTTCCGGGTGCAGCCTACGCCGAGGTTGCACCCCTTTTGCTATAAAGGACAGGAGACGCTTTCATGACCAGACCCCGCATCGGTGTGACCATCAGCGCGGATGAGACCCGGGACCGCACCAAGGAACTTCGCTTAAAAGAAGCGTATTTTGCCAGCGTTGAAAAAGCCGGCGGCGAACCGATAGCATTCCCCATGGACACTCCCGTGGAAAACCTGGCCGAAGTTGTTTCCGGATTCAGGGGGATCCTTTTGACCGGCGGCGCGGATATAGACCCCGAGTTATTCCATGGAGAACCGCATGCGAAAGTGTACGGCGTAGACCCCACCCGCGATGCCATCGAGATCGCCCTGGCAAATTACTGCGCGGATAATAAAATTCCTCTACTGGGCATCTGCCGCGGCCTGCAGGTCATCAATGTCGCGCTGGGCGGAACTTTGTATACCGATATCACCGATCAACTTCCCGGCGCGTTGAAACACCCCTGTTACCCCGATTACGCGCGCGATTACCTCGCCCATAATGTAATGATCAAAGTAAATACCCATCTGACAGCCATTACCGGCCAGACACAGATGAAGGTCAACAGCCTGCACCATCAGGGGATCAAAGATCTGGCCCCTGATCTGACCATGGCAGCCATGTCACCCGATGGCGTAGTGGAAGGTGTGGAGTTCATGTTCCACCCCTTCTTCCTGGGCGTCCAGTGGCACCCGGAGTGCCTGCCGGATTCCGCCCCCAACCAGGCAATATTCTCCGCGTTTGTCCGGGCGGCAACTCCAGAGGAGTAGACAGTGACTGAGGGACGCAGGATCGGCATTTTTGACTCAGGTGTCGGGGGACTATCGGTTCTCCGGCAATTGACCGGCCTGCTGCCCGAGCATTCCATTGTTTACCTGGCCGACCAGGCGCATGTGCCCTACGGCCCCCGCACACTGGAAGAGGTGCAGGCGTTTTCATTTGAGATCACGCGGTGGCTTCTGATGCAGCATTGCGGTGAAATCATCGTGGCCTGCAACACAGCATCAGCGGCCGCGCTGCATGACTTGCGAAAAGCCCACCCGCATATCCCGTTTGTCGGTATGGAACCGGCCGTCAAACCGGCTGCCGAACAAACACATACCGGTGTTGTGGGAGTTATCGCCACACCGGCCACCTTCCAGGGGGCGTTATACGCGTCGGTGGTCGAACGCTTTGCCAGCGGTGTGACGGTTCTTGAAGATACCTGCCCGGGATTGGTGGAGCAGATCGAAGCCGGTAATTTGGAAGGCGATAAAACCCGCCGTATCCTTGAAAAAGCATTATTACCCATGCTGGAAAAAGGCATTGATACCATCGTGATGGGCTGCACGCACTTTCCGTTCGTCATTCCGTTGATCCAAAAGATCACCGGTCCGAATGTGCGGGTCATCGACCCCGCCCCGGCCGTCGCCCGGCAAGCCGCGCGTGTGCTGCCGGAAACAATGCAGCAGCCGGAAGGCAGCCGGTCCATACACCTGTATACTACCGGTGAACCCGAAGGGCTGGAAAACCTGGCCCGAACCGCGATCCTTGAACCCTATTCCGTGCGTATCGTTGACTGGACCGCGGATAACCATTTACCGCTGTCCTGACACAGTCACGCATAACCCTGTTGGTCAAAAAAATCCGCTCTGGTATACTTTTATCTAGAGAAAGGATGGCCCTATGCCCCATACCGATTTGGATCTGGATCCTGTAACGCACATCACCACCGACGCGATCGGCCAGCCCGGTCAACGCACATTTTACATTCAGGCGTGGCAGGACCAACGGGTGGTCACCCTTCTGGTGGAAAAAGTTCAGATCCAATCATTGGCCATCGGACTGGAACAATACCTGGAAGAAGTTGACGGCAAGTACCCCAACCTTCCGGATGCCAGCGCGGATTATGACGAAACCAAAATGCGTATCAATCCGCCGGTTGACCCGCTCTTCCGCGTAGGTGAACTCGGGCTCGCGTACGCTCCCGACCGCGACATGGTCATTCTGGTGGCGCGCGAGATATTGGGTGACGAGCTGGATCAGGAAGAAGCCAGTGTGGTGCGCCTGTGGTGTACCCGCAGCCAGATCATGGCGCTGTGCGCCTGGGGCCTTGAGGTGACAGGACGCGGCCGCCCGCTCTGCCCGCAGTGCGGCGAGCCCATGGAACCCGAAGGCCATTTCTGCCCCAAGAAGAACGGCCACAAGCATTAGTTTGAATGGTCCCATCCCCGGATAAACAAACCATACTGGAATATCTTGAAACCGCCCCGTGCGAGTTGACAGGCCAGTTTATCAACGGTTCCAATTACACATTTTTTCTTACACTGACCACCCCGGCCGGCGCCATGCAGGCTGTATACAAACCGGTGCGTGGTGAAAATCCGCTGTGGGATTTCCCTACCGGCAGCCTGTCGAAACGCGAGGTGGCCGCCTACATCCTGAGTGAATCCCTGGGGTGGGACATTGTCCCACCAACGGTGTTCCGTAGGAGAAAGCTCCCATTCGGCAAAGGATCCGTCCAGCAGTTCATTGACCATGATCCGGAGCACCATTATTTCAACCTTACCCCTGAGGAAAAGGATTTGCTGCGGCCCGTGGTGTTGTTTGACCTGCTTATCAACAACGCTGACCGCAAAGGCAGTCACATTCTATGGGCGGAAGACAAACACCTGTACTGCATCGACCACGGCGTATGCTTCCATACAGAAGATAAGCTGCGCACCGTCATCTGGGATTTTGCCGGCCAGCCCATCCCGGAAAACCTGCTGGAAGACCTCTCCCGGCTAATGGCCGATCTCCAACCCGGAAGGACGGAACATTCCTCCTTATCCGCTTATCTTCGCAAAGGCGAGATCAAAGCGATCGTCCAACGGGCGGCTGACCTGCGCGAAACCGGCATTTTCCCCAACCCTGACAAAAACCGCCGCCAGTTTCCGTGGCCGCCTGTATAATTCCAGTATCTCCATTTATTAAAGGCATAATTATGAGCACCCTTTCGATCATCTTCGTCGGCTTCGGCAACGTGGGCAAAGCACTGTACAAATTACTGGAACGTAAACGCGAATTATTGGATGAAGTCTATGGTTTTGACTACCGAATTGTGGGAATAGCCACCGGTCGTCACGGCATGGCGTTGGATCCCATGGGGCTGCCGATGGACCGGGTGCTGGAAGCATTAGACTCCGGCGGATCTATCGTCGAATTCCACCGCGGTCCTGAGATCAAGGACGTGTTTGATTTCATCCGCCAGAGCAACGCGGATGTGATGTTCGAGAACAGTCCGGTTAATTATAAAAATGGTCAGCCGGCCATTAACCATATCCGTACGGCCCTGGAGATGGGAATGCATGCCATCACCGCCAACAAGGGACCGGTTGTCCACGCGTTTCAGGAATTGACAGCCCTGGGTTCACAAAATGGCAAGCGTTTTCTGTTTGAATCCGCCGTGATGGATGGCGCGCCGATCTTTTCTCTCTTCCGGGGAGCACTTCCCGCCATCGAATTGCGTGGTTTCACCGGCATCCTCAATTCGTGCACCAACTTGCTGATCGGCTTGATGGAAGAAGAAAAAACATTCGACGAGGCTGTCGCCTACGCGCAGTCAATTGGCATCACCGAAACAGATCCTTCCGGTGACATCGACGGTTGGGATGCTGCCATCAAAGTGGCCGCCCTTTCCTCCGTGGTAATGGGAGTACCCCTCAAACCGGCAGACGTGGAACGTGAAGGCATCCGTTCGATCACTCCGCAGATGATCCTCGAAGCCCGGGCAGCCGGCGAACGTTGGAAACTGGTGTGCACCGCCCGCCGTGAGAAAGGCGGCATCAAAGCCAGTGTCAAACCGCAGCGCGTGCGCCCTACGTCACCACTTTTCTCCATCAACGGCACCAGTTCGTTTGTGCAGTTTGAAACCGACGTCCTTCCCGGGTTGGGTATCGTGGAAGGCGATCCCAGTCCCGATACCACAGCTTACGGCCTGCTGGCTGACCTTATCAACGCGGTACGCGGCCAATGAGCGAGGCATACTTTGTCACCGGGTGTCAGCTTCCCGCCGGTTCCACACTGGACGCGCTGCTGCAGGATGTATTGAAAAACGGCGGGCTGAAACCCAACCAGGTGACTGAGATCCATCTATTCACCGACGCCGCGTCCGCCCTGTTCGAACGCAAACTCGACACAATCTTCGGCACGGTGATCCAGTGGCCGCTCATCCCACATCTGGCGGTGTCCACGCTGTTATCCACCTGCCGCGCTCTGGAGAGCGGCGAGATGACCGCCTGCGTGCTGGTGGAAAACTCCGCGCAGATGTCCTGCGCCATTTTACTGGCCAATCCTTCCGCCGTTGGACGCTTTAACCTGTCTCCGAAGGTGGTGCTTTCACACCGGTCCTCGCATCCGGAAGGCATCACCGATCTGGCGGATTGCGCCGCGAAACTGCTGGCATCCATTCCAAAGGAAGAACCGGACGCCGAAACAGACGCGCCCGACCTGCGGGTGGCGCCGAAGAAACCGGCACGCCCCTGGCTGGCCGTCCATTCAAATGCCCCGGCCGATATATTGGATTGGCCGGAAGACCGGTTCCTGACCAGCCCTGGCCTGTTCCCCCTGTTGACGAAACTCGCGGACGCCGTAGCCCGGTCAAAGACCGATCCCGCCGTTTTCGCGCATATGCTCCCCGGCGAACCGGGTGACGCCATGCTGGTGCTGCCGTTATGAAGGAAGCCCGCGTTTTCCTCGGTGTGGGTACCAATCTGGGTGACCGGCGGGCCAACCTGGCCGCCGCGCAGGTTGCCGTCGCTGAGTTTGTGATCATCAATAAAACCTCCCGCGTTTATGAAACCGCGCCCTGGGGCATGACCGACCAGCCGGATTTTTTGAACCAGGTCTGGGAGGCGGACACCACCCTGCCACCTCTGGAGCTGCTGCGCCGGCTGAAAGCGGTGGAAACCGTCCTCGGCCGCAAACCCTCGGTGCGCTATGGCCCACGCCTGATTGATATCGACATTCTGCTGTATTCCAACCTGATGTTCCGTTCCGCCGACCTGGTCATACCGCACCCGCGTATCAGCGAACGCGCGTTTGTGCTCGCCCCGCTGGCTGACCTCGAACCCGACATGGTCATCCCCGGGATGAAACATACCGTGGCTGAACTGCTCGGCCGGCATGAGAAAAAAGGGATAAATGAAGTGAAATGAGCAAGCAGCGTCTGACATTCGGGTCTCGCACGTACATTATGGGGATCATCAACGTCACCCCCGACAGCTTTTCGGGTGACGGTCTGGCGAACTCGGTTTATCCTTTACGTTCGGCGCTGGAACAGGCAGACGAATTCCTCAAGGCCGGGGCTGACATTCTGGACATCGGCGGCGAGAGTACCCGCCCCGGCGCGGAACCGGTCACCGCACAGCAGGAACTGAACCGGGTTATTCCGGTGATCGAAGCGCTGGCTGCCGCCTTCCCTGACGCCATCCTGTCGGTTGACACCTACCGCGCGGCCACGGTGGAAGCCGCCCTGCGCACCGGCGCCGACTGGGTCAACGATGTGTGGGGCCTGCAGGCTGACGCGGACCTGGCCGGCGTGTGCGCCCGCGCGGGCGTCCCCGTGGTGCTGATGCATAACCGCAGCAAAGCCGGCCGCGCCGTCCTCGGGCGCTATGTCGACGTGGAATACACCGATTTATTGGATGATGTCAAACGCGAACTTCTGGCCAGTGTGGATATCGCCCGCGAGGCGGGAATTAATGAAGAGAATATCATCCTCGATCCGGGCATCGGGTTTGGCAAAACGGTGGAACAGAACCTCGAACTTCTGAACCGGCTGGACGAGGTCAAAGCGCTGGGCTACCCGGTGCTGCTGGGACCCTCACGCAAATCGTTCATCGGGTACACACTGGACCTGCCGCCGGAAGACCGGGTGGAAGGCACCGCCGCCGCCGTGGCCGTGGGCATTGACCGCGGCGCAGACATCATCCGTGTGCATGACGTGGCCGCCATGGCGCGTGTGGCGCGCATGACTGATGCCATTGTACGGAGCAAACACTGATGCTGGCTGTATTAGTGATCGGGGTGTATTCGTCCCTGCTTCTGGCCATCTACGGCGCGGGTTTCCTGGCGCTGTTCGCGCGGGTACTGCGCCTCACTCCCATTGAAAAACCCACATTCATCCAGGTATCGCTGGCCGGTTTTGTGCCGCTGGTCTGGCTGACATCACTCATCTCGATCTTCCTCCCCGTGGATCAATCCGCCGCCATCGGACTGCTTATTGGCGCTGTTGCCACCGGCGGCTGGCTCTTCCTCCACCGCCGTGACTGGCTTACCGGCTGGTGGAAGGCGCTGAGAAACCTGCATCCCGCCGTGTGGCTTACGGCCGCCGCGGCGCTGGTCACCACACTGGTTCTGGCTACGCTCAAGCCGGGCAATTCGGATACAGGGCTGTATCACGCCCAGGCCATCCGCTGGATCGAAAGTTACGCGGCGGTTCCCGGACTGGGGAACCTGCATTCGCGCTTTGCCTACAATTCCAACTGGTTCCCGCTGCAGGCCGGGTTCAGCTTCGCCTTCCTTGACCTGCGCTCCTTCCACCTGATGGGCGCCGTGTTGACAGCCCTTTGCCTGGCCTGGTTCACTGGCGGACTTAATGATCTGATAACCAAAGGGCATTCCTTCAGCCGCTGGGCGCGCTTTACCTTCCTGCCGCTGACGTTTTACGTGCTGGCTTCGGAGATCTCCTCCACCGGCACCGACCTGCCCGTCACCCTGCTGACCTGGGTGATCCTGTGCATATGGATCGAAACGCTTGAAACCCCGGCGGACGGGCTGGACTGGCGGCATGTCTTATTGATTACCCTGCCCGCCCTGCTGGTATCCATCAAACTCTCCGCCTTCCCGCTGATGCTGGTCACCGCGTGGGTGCTGCTGCCCCGCCTGCGCAAAGCTGGCGGTTGGTCTGCCCTGTGGCTTACAGCCGCCTTCACCCTTGTGTTATGGGCGCCCTGGCTTGCGCGCAACGTGATCCTCTCCGGTTACATCGCTTACCCGCAGACGGCGATAGACGTGTTCAACGTGCCGTGGAAGATGCCGCTGAAAGGTGTGAAAGACGAAGCCGATTGGATCGTCAGTTGGGCGCGCTTCCCCCGCATGGACAAGGAACTGGTGCTGGCCATGCCGGTGAC
>CAYOKC010000066.1:0-11556 GCA_964404415.1 uncultured Leptolinea sp.
GGACAGCAGACTCTGAATCTGTATGTAGAGGTTCGACTCCTTTGCCCCCAGCCAACAAAAAGAGTAGAGACCAGCCATTTGGCTGGTCTCTTTTTTATTTACGGTGCAAATGTTATAGCAAGCCGGGGAATTAAGAAACGCAGGAACGGAGTTGGGGTTCTTGTGGGAATAAAATGCAATGGGATATCCGGGAGCAGGTAGGTTATGAAGGTCGCCTTAATTTCAACCCAGAACGCGTCATTCCCGGAGGATCCAATTCCAAAAACGATGTTTTCCGATGAGCGAATTTTGAAATAACCCTTATACGTTCCGGTTGTGGAGGGTACTTTCATACCGACAGAGATATCGACTGTAGAGCCGGGAGGAACCGTGCTGGCTGTTAGTGTTGTCTCAGCAGGCGCTCCCATCTGGTCTCCTGAAACATAGATGACCTTATATCCTGATGTCCAGGTACACGAGCCGGTATTAGTGATCCGCCAGGTTTTGGTGAAATTCGTATCGACTTTAATTTCAGTTCCATCAGGGTAGTTAACGTCCGCCACGTACTGGGCGCGGTTGCAAGGGGTGGGTATGGATGTGTTTGTTGGGGTGATGGGTATTGGGGTAAATGTGGATGTAACGGTATATGTCGGTGTAAGAGGGGGAACTGTTATGGTATCTGTCGGTGATGGCAGCGATGTCTCTATTGAGGTAGGGGGCTGTATTGTATTGGTGGGCGGACCTAATGATGGCGTTTCATCGGATCCGGTTTGCGGGATGATCGGTACGTTGCAGGCTAACGCGAGCAACAGAATAACAGGAAGAACCAAACGGCGTGAAACCAATGAACGGTGGTTCATTCATCACCTCCCGGTTTGAATACCACAAACCCATTATACAGTCGGCAAAGATTAAAACAAGTTAAATTGTATTCTGCTGCTTATTGACATCTTTGACGAAAATTTGCATCAAAATGACGCAGAGTACCGCGAAGATTGCTGATACCAAAAAAGTTGTGTTATAGCTGCTGAAATCGGCCAGCCAACCGCCCAGGAGTGGTGCCAGAATGGTGCTGGGAGCGATCAACGTGTTGGAAAGGCCGACATAAGTGGGTTTCTCTTCAGCTGTCCCGAATTCAAGAGATTTCGCCATACCAATAGTCCAAAAGGCAGTGCTGGCCAGCGCGGAAAGGACAATCACCAGATAGAACCAACCGGAAGAGGTTGCCTGCCAGGCGATGAGCGATGCCAGGCAGATGGAGATGGCGCCGGCTTTAAATACACTGGTACTGTTCCATTTGTCCGAGATCCATCCCAGTACAGGGTTGGCTGCCACCTGTGTAATGAAGACGAGACCGGTCATCAGACCCGCGCCTTCCATGTCAAGGTTCAGTTCTTTGATCGCGTAAATAATATAAAATGCCTGTGCCATCATTCCGATCATAAATGTATTCCTCGAAATAATGAACCAGCGGAAGGAAACATCGTGTTTCATAATGGCAGCAACATCATGCCAGAAATCCGCCTTGGATTTCACTTCGGGGATTTCCAATTTTTCTGGTTCCCGAGCCATCGATAAGAATGTATACGATATGGCCATCAAAATGAATGTGGCGAAAAAGCAGATGGCATAGCCGTTCGGCGCGCTGACTCTTTCCAGCAGATAACCGGCGATTACCGCACCACCACTGGCCAGTAAATTCGCTCCGGCTGACTGGAGACCAAAGAATGTTGCCAGGCTGTCTGCCGGAATGATGCGGCTGACCATATTCTGCCAGGCATTGGCCGTCATTCCAGCGCCCATACCCTGCCAGATGAGAATGATAAACGTGAGGATTAGAGACGCGGTTATCCCGATTTGGGGCGAGAGCAGGGCGATCACAGCCAGGCCCAGGAATGGCGCGCGTTCCTGAATGGTCATCAACATTACATACGGCTTGAATTTCGGAAGGCGGGAGATTTGTTGTGCTGTGAACAATTGTGGCAATTGCCATCCCATATTGTGAATGGCAGGGATGAGGCCAATAAGTATGGCTGAGTTAGTCAATGTGGAAATAAAAAGGGGGATGACCGTTGTAAATGAGGAAATCCCGATACCAAAACCGAAAAAAGATCCGTCAAAAAGATTGACGATCAAATTGTGTTTCAGGTTTTTCTTAATAAAATCTGACATTTTCACCCGCATCGATAAAAAACAAATCTCCCTCCCGATGGTACATTGGGAGGGGACCTGTACATCTTACTGTTTCCTGTGGAACCTCTCAGAACCACAGTAATTTTACAAAAAAAGGGGCTTTCTGACTAGTATGTCTCTTCCTCTTCATCAGACCAGAGATCATCATCATCGTCTTCTTCGCCATCGATCTCTTCCCATTCTTCCAATTCTTCTTCTTCTTCCTCCCAATCCTCGTTGGATGAAGATTCAGCATTGGGGTTATATGTCATACATCCAGAATCGGGATCGACCTCTATGGCAGCCGCACTGCACATGCCTTCATCGATGAAAACGCAATCCAGATAATGACAACGAATTCTAGCCATTTTTTTCCTCCAGGGACAGAGTATATTCGCTCCGGTCTTGTACCAGGCGTAACAGAGTGCTTATGAACAACACCGTCATCATGACGGCTGAAATTACACAGAATGGACAGACCGCTTTTATAACTGCAATTTCAAGGTAGGTCAAGTATATAGAAAAAATGAATCCTGCAAAAGCTATTCCAAATGCCAATTGATTTTTCAGCATGGTTGAGATGCACCGGATCTCTATTGGATAGATAAGAATAATCAATACTATGTAAGCCAGCAAACCAAAAATAGAGACGGGAATACCATAAACGCTTGAATATTCGCTGTTGTTGACAGTCCAACAACCACCATTATTTTGCAGGCACATGGTTTGGTTGTTCGTTAGTTTTATAATGGCCAGATAAAGCGAATCAAGTAAACCGATTCCGGCTGCGCCGATGCTGATTTTTTGATTGACTGAAGAAACTCTCAAATCATTTCCTCATTATTGGTTGAATAAAGCGGAGCGATTTTACCCCATTGGTGTAAATGCGTAAAGTACTCAAAGAATGAATTTTTTGTTAATTAACCGGGTTTTTGTCGGCGGGCTTCGAGTACATTGGGGAGGTTTTCAATTTTCGTTAAAATCCGGCTTAGTTGAGCTATATCCCCTATTTCCAGAATCAGGTTAAACGCGGCCAGATTCTGGTTCACTTTCAAATTAATGTCGAGTACGTTAATCCCTTCATTTGTAAGAATGGAGGATATGTCACCCATTAATCCCTGGCGGTCATAGGCTTTAATTTGAACCGCGACAGGGAATGTCTTTTGCGCTTCTCCCCAGTTGACTTTAACCAACCGTTCGCGGTCTGTCAACCGGAGCATGTTGGGGCAATCCATACGGTGAATGGTGGCACCGCGACCGCGGGTGATGTAACCAATGATCTCGTCCCCCGGCGCAGGGTTGCAGCATCTTGCCAGGCTGGTAAGAATTCCTTTGAGCCCAAGAACAATTACCGCGTTCCCAACCTTTTTCGGTTCGGTGGCAGGCCTGGTTTCAACATATTCCAGCTGACGGGCTTTTTCCGCCTCAGAAAGGCGGTTGATGATGCGGCCGATGGAAAAATCACCACATCCGATGTCTTCATACAGGTCTTCAATATCGTGGTAATCAAAATCTTTGAAGATCTTTTCCAGATCAAAATCCGTGATACTGAGACGGCGTAATTCGCGGTCAAGTTGGGTCTTCCCCTGGGCGATGTTCTGGTCGCGGTCCTGTTTTTTGAACCACTGGCGCACTTTTGACCGGGCGCGTTGGGTTTTGATCAATCCGAGGTTGATGTTCAGCCAGTCCCGGCTGGGGCCACCTTGTTTGGCCGTCAGGATTTCCAACTGGTCGCCAGTCTTCAGGGTGTAATCCAGGGTGACCAATTTGCCATTGATCTTAGCGCCCCGGCAGCGGTGGCCGATCTGGGTATGAACATGATACGCGAAGTCGATGGGGGTTGATCCGGCGGGGAGGTCGATGATGTCTCCACGCGGGGTGAATACATACACCCGGTCCTGGAAAACATCGGTTTTCATACTGTCAACAAATTCCTGCGCGTCGTTGACGTCCTGACGCCAGTCCATCAACTGCCGGATCCAATTTATGCGTTGTTCGTAGGTTTCATCGCGCCGGCCGCGTTCTTTGTAACGCCAGTGTGCCGCGATACCGAATTCCGCGTTCTGATGCATCTCAGGTGTGCGGATCTGCACTTCCAACGGCTTACCATCATCATAGATAATGGCTGTGTGGAGCGATTGGTAGAAATTATCTTTCGGGGCGGCAATGTAATCGTCAAATTCGTGGGGGATGGGGCGCCATCGGGTGTGGATAACGCCCAATGCGGCATAGCACGAAGGGATATCCGGAACGATCAATCGAAAGGCACGCAGATCCCTGACCATCTCAAAGGGACGTCCCTTTTCGTTCATTTTCTTAAAGATGGAATAGATGTGTTTCGGGCGGCCTGATATTTCCACCTTGATGCCAGCCTGAAGCATAATTGTCTGAAGCCGCTGCTGAATGGTCTGGATCTGGCGGTTGCGGTCTTCCTGCCGTTCGGCCAGGTTTTCAGCGATCTCTTTGTATTTTTCTGGCATCGCGTACCGGAATCCGAGATCTTCGAGTTCCCATTTCATCTGCCAGATGCCCAACCGGTTTGCCAGTGGGGCAAAAATGTCGAGGGTCTCCTGAGCAATCCTGCGGCGTTTAGCTTCGGGCATGAAACCTAACGTGCGCATATTGTGTAACCGGTCAGCCAGTTTGATCAAAACGACCCGGATATCCTCACCCATAGCCATGAAGGTTTTTCGGAGAGTTTCAGACGCCAGGTCTTGCCGCCGGCCGCGTGAAGGGCGGCTTTCCTCCAGAGTGTCGGTATCAGATGACGATTCCGCTTCACTCATGTGCTGGTCACCCCGGGAAACACGGGGAAGGTTGGTCAGTTTTGTGACACCATCTACCAGCTTGGCGACCTCTTCACCAAAGTCGCGGCGAAGGTCGTCATTGGTGATCTTCGTGTCCTCTACAGTATCGTGGAGCAGGCCTGATATCACCACAACCGGAGGCACTTTCATTTCAGCCAGAATTCCGGCCACCGCCACGCAATGGGTGACATACGGTTCGCCGGATGCCCGTTTCTGGTCACGGTGCGCTTCTTCCGCGTAGGTATATGCCCGTTGAACGAGATCGCGATCAACGGCGCTGTAACTTTCCGGTAGAATTGCCAGCAAATCTTCTATTTTCATTGGTTAGAATAAAGAAGACCTTTTTTATTTATTGGATTTGTGTCAGTTAGTATACCGTTACAGGCTGGCAATATCAATCGCTTTGAAAGGGTTCGCTGTAATACGTTTTCACATTGAACCCGTTATGTCGGATCACATCACGAAACCAGCGCGCGCTGTCTTTGAAAACCCTGCGTTGACCGTTCTCATAGTCCACAAAAATGATACCGAAACGGCGGCTGTACCCCTGCGACCATTCATAATTATCCATCAGTGACCAGACAAAGTAGCCTTTAATAGGAACCCCATCGTATATTGCCCTGTTCATTGACGCGATGTAATCCTGTAAAAACTGGATGCGGCGGGAATCACGGACACGGCCATCCGCGTCAAGTCCATCGGTCACAGCAGTGCCGTTTTCCGTAATATACACCGCTTTCACCGGGTAATCCCGTTTGAGGCGGGTAAGCAGGTCATACAATCCTTGAGGGTACATTTCCCACATTGTGGAATATGAGCTTTTCTCTGGATGTACGAATTCAAAGGAAAACGGCGCGTCCGCCGGGTTGAATTTCACCACGTCGCGCATATAGTAGTTGATCCCAAGGAAATCTGTCGGTTCGCTTATAACGTCAAAATCATTCTCAAACCCTTCGGGGAAATCAAATCCAAGGGTACCGGTAATTTCCTCCGGATATTTCTTGTTAAAAAGCGGGTCAAGGAAAACTCTATTCAGGTAGGCATCACGCAATTCGGCCGCGTGATTATCTTTCGGTAAATTGGTCGCGCTTTCAATGCTGCTCAAATTTAAGGTGATACCAAGTTGAAGCGGCTGTTTCGCGGCCTGCCGCATGGCTTTGATGCCCAATCCATGGGCGAGAAGTAAATGATGGATCGCGGCGGAGGAAGCTTTAACGTCTTTCAACCCGGGAGGGAATACGCCCAGATGATGCCCCATCAGGGCTACCACAAAGGGTTCGTTGATTGTGATCCAGTTTGAAATCCTATCACTAAAGTGCTCGCTTAAAAGAGCGGAGAAATCCGCGAAGTGATATGCCATATCACGGTTCGTCCAACCGCCGGTTTCATCCAATACAGCCGGGTGATCCCAGTGGTACACAGTCGGGAAAGGTTTGATATTGGCAGCCAGAAGTTCATCTACAAGGCGGTCATAAAAATCCAAACCTTTATGATTGGTCTTCCCTTTGCCGGAGGGGATGATGCGCGGCCATGAAAAAGAGAACCGGTAGGCAGGCAGCCCCAGATCTTTCATCAGGGCTACATCTTCCTTCCATTTGTGATAATGGTCGGCTGCCACATCACCGGTATCGCCATGATACACATTCCCGGGAACCCGGCTGAAAACATCCCAGGTGGAAAAACTTCGACCGTCTTCGTTATAACCGCCTTCGATCTGATACGAGGCCGTTGCCGCCCCCCACAGGAAACCATCCGGGAATTTTATATCCATGCGATTAGTTATTTCCTTTCAGCTTTTCTGCGTGGGTAGACAGTAAGTGGTCTATATCAATTTCAGCCATTGAGTTGACAACAAGATCGGCGTGGTCAACTCCAAGTTGGATGGAGATCGGGTTGGGGATGGCGACGCAAAAAATTCCAGCGTTATGCGCCGCGGTAATACCGTTGGGCGAATCTTCAAACACGATGGATTCATGCGGCTGTACGCCCAATTCAGACATTGCCATCTGGTACAAGGCCGGATCCGGTTTGACGGCGGGAACTTCATTGCCCCCGCAAATCGCGTCGAAATATTTCAGTAAACCGAGGCGGGCGAGATTGCACCATACCCAGTCAGATGAGCTGCTGGAAGCCACGGCAAGTTTTAACCCCCTCGCGCTTGCCGTTTTGACCATGGATTCCACACCGGGAAGAGGCGGTATTTCCATGATCCGGGTGAGACCAATAACACGCTGGTCATGTTCGGCTTTCTTCTTATTGATCGGATGGCCGACCAGTTGCTCGAGATAAACCGCCGGATCAAACTCGGATTTTGAAGTCCCCAGGCATTTTTTCCATTCAGAAAATGGAAGATCGAAACCGTGGTTCCGGAATACTGCCTGCCAGGATTCAAATTCCGGCGTTTCGGTATCAAGGATCAATCCGTCAAAATCAAATAAGAACGCTTTGATCGCCATATTTCACCCAAAAAAAGATACATGTAAATTAAAGCCGCCCACCAGAAACCGGTCGGCGACGGATTGAGATATTTTACACCAGTTTGTTAAGAGCGGCGTTTACATCAAAACGGGAATTTATACTGGTCCAGTTTTAACGCTTGCTGCATCTCGCGCATATCTTTCTGCAAAGTTGGAACAATGGGAATCCCTTTGGACGCGGTTTCTTTTTCAGAAATGAATTCTTTTTCTCCCGCCGAATAAATGCGTTGCGCACCTGGCGCTTTACGGGCAGCCCTCAACTGGCGGACGATCTCTCCGGTGGAGCGCTTGAACTCGTCCAACGGGCAGAAGGCTTCCACCTGAATAGCCATGAAGAAATGACCCAGATAATTGGGCTGGGTTTTCCCCTCAGCACTGATGCCGGATAGATCCCAGAGGAATTTTCCCTGTTGAAGTGACGCGCTTAGGATTTCGACAATGGTTGCCAAACCATACCCCTTGTAGCCGGCCAGGTCTTCACCGGCGCCGCCCAGAGGAAGCAGTGCGGCAGCATCTTTCGCGAAACCCTGCAGCACCTGTTCAGCATCAGTGATGGTTTCGTTCTTATCGTTAATTGCCCAGCCGGGTTTGGCCGGTTTCCCTTCACGAGCGAGTACCTCGAATTTTCCGCGTTGGGTGATACTGGTGGCGGCATCAAACAAGAATGGACACTCTTCATCGGTAGGGGCGCCAAACGCGATGGGGTTTGTGCCAAGCATCGGTTGAATGCTAAAGGTAGGGGCGATACTTGGCCGGGCATTGGTAAACGCCATGCCGATCATCCCGGCTTTGACAGCCATCAGGGGGTAATAACCAGCGATACCAAAATGGGTGGAATTGCGCACAGCCACCGCGCCCATTCCGAATTTGCGGGCTTTCTCGATTGCCAGTTCCATTGACCTCACTCCGATCACCTGTCCCATACCGTGGTGCCCGTCAACTACGGCTGTTGTGGCGGATTCGCGGACAACCTCGACGGTAGTGGTGGGGAGCTGAATACCTTTACGGATGCGATCGTAGTACAGTTTTAGCCGGCCGATGCCATGCGATTGAATACCACGCCGGTCGGATGTGATCAAAACCTCCGCGCAGATGGCCGCATCCTTTTGGGGAACTCCGCAACCGATGAACACATCACGCATAAAGGCTTCCAGGGTTTCTACCGGTACCGCACGTGTTTCATTTGACATGGTTGACTCCTGAATCAATGGGGTAATTACTATGGGGGTGTTCTGTATAAAAATCAAATTGTATTATAAAACGCAAATCCATCTAATCAGATGGATGATAATGAAATGCTTTAAATTAAACCGATATATCGAATGAACCGTATCGAGTATCCGGATTGGTCTTGTGGTGATCCACCCTTTAATTCTAGTTTTGTTTTGATTTACCGGATGAACTAACGCTTATTTTCAAGCCGGAGGAATAATCTATTCCAGAACCACAATAGCGCGATTTCTACGGTAAGGATGACAATCTGGAATACTGTTCGTGATAATCCTGAAACTTGATGGTCAAAATCAACTTCAATCATAAACCCGGTAACAAGCAGGAAAATGATACCAGCCCAATTCAGGATTGCCCAGCTTAGTGTTTCGCGGCGATCCTTGTCTGATGAAATCAGAATACCCGGTACAAAGTAGACTTTTTCTTTCATCCGTGATTTCAATCCGTTTGATTCTGTGGTTAGAATGGGACCAGAATTGAACTCTTCCGGGCACATGATAATGTCTTGAGATTGCAATTCATCCTGGAGCGCGTCCACCCACGAAGCAAAGCTTAATAATTTGAAATCTGTCCGCATTTTCTCTGAACCAGCAATACCGGAAAGGGTTACCAGTTTCCGCCGCATCTGAGATTCCATATCCGGTACATTGTTTAAACCCAAAAAGACTATCGGCAAATTATGTGATTCCGCAAGCACGCGTGCTTTTTTTGCATATCGGGCTTCGTCCAATTCATCATCAGGTACAAGGACCAGTAATCTGCCATTTATTTGTGTGTTCGTAGACATTATCATCATCCACCATTTATGTAGTTTCAACATTATCTTACTTAACAAACATAAAGCTGGTGATGTATTTTTCCAGATTTTTATAAAGAAAAAATAAAGACTATTTACCTGTGAGAAAACGGTACCCTACGCCGGATTCTGTGATGATGATCTCGGGTTCTTCGGGATTGGTTTCGATTTTTTTCCTTATCTGTCCAATATACACCCGCAAGTATTCCACCCTGTCTGAGTCCGCGTAATCCCACACATGGTTGAGGATAGCCTGGTGGGTGAGAACCCTGTCAGCGTGTGAGGCAAGATAAGCAAGGACTTTGAATTCTGTGGCAGTAAGTTTAATCTCAACACCATCACGGGTGACAATATGCTTTACAAGGTCAATTTCAACCGCGCCAGCCGTAATTACCGATTGCTGAACAGTTGATGATAGTGTGCTATGTCTCAGGGCTACCCGGATTCGGGCAAGCAGTTCTTCGATCCCGAATGGCTTGGTAAGGTAATCATCGGCTCCAAGATCAAGAGCCCTAACTTTATCACTTTCCCGGTCCCGCACTGAAAGAATAATAATAGGTACCTGGCTCCATTCACGCACGCGGGAACAGACGTCCATGCCAGATATATCCGGCAGACTGAGGTCAAGAATGATCAGGTCCGGCTTCTGGGTGGCAGCCAGCGTCAGTCCTTCTTCACCGCGGCTGGCTGTTAAAACTTTGAATTGTTTGGATCCCAGTATGGTTTTTAACGCGCGTAGAATTTGTGGTTCGTCATCGATAACCAGGATTGAAGGTTGAATATTCATTCTGTCTCTTTTAATTCGGCATCCGGCGGGAAGATATGCCGTTGAGCGATGGGAATGGTGAAATTGAAGGTCAAACCTTGTTGGGAGTTTTGAGCCCAGATACTGCCATGATGCGCTTCGATAATTCCTTTACATATGGATAATCCCAGACCGGTTCCTGTGATCATTTCTGCATCCGTTACACGGAAGAATTTATCGAAAATCCGGGTGAGATGTTCTTCAGATACTGCCGGCCCCTGGTTTATTACCTGAACAATGATCATTTCTCCATCAAGTTCACGGGCATTAATCACGATTTGAGAACCTTCAGGAGCGTATTTTGCGCTATTGCTCAATAAATTGGAAAAGACCTGGTCCATTTGACTGTAGTCAACATAGACATGGGGAAGGTTTTCCGGCATGTTGATTGTAAGAGCATGCCTGGAGAGGATCTGGCGCATTCGCCTGATAGTGGCAGAAAGAATTTCACGCAGTGAATAGTTCTTTTGGTTGGGTTGCAACGCGCCCATTTCAATCCGTGACATATCCAGCAAATTGCCAACCAGTTGGTTGAGGTGGTCACTCTCTTCTTCCACGGCTGTCAATAATTCTTTACGGGCATCTGAGTCCCATTCGATCTCACCGCTGCGCAGACTTGAAACTGAGGCTTTAATGGTTGAAAGAGGGGTGCGTAATTCATGCGATACCGAAGAGAGCAGGGTGGATTTCAGCCGGTCGCTTTCTTCCAAAAGGCGGGCTTTGTTTTGGGCATTTACCAGGAATGCTTTCTCCAATACCAGTGTGGTTTGACTGCCAAATGCCCGTAATAACCGCATTTGAGGATGGTCCAGTTCCTGTAATGTCCAGATTTTTATCTCTCCTGAGTTATCTTCGCCACCGGATATGTGTACGATTACCTCCGGATTTCTCTCAGGCCGGGGTTTTCTTTCAGGGAATGAGAATAAGAATGGGCTTTTCTGGTAAACCTGCAATGAAATAAGAACTGATTCAACCGGGAAATGCTCAATGATCTTTTGCCCTACAATTTGAAGGATCTCATTCTCGTGTGTTGATCCGGCTAATGCCACATTCAGTTCATATAGAATGGTAGTCTCCCGCTCACGGGCGACGGCTGTAGCCAAACCGATCTTCGCCTGATTAAGCGACTGGCTTATGATCACTGCCACGATCAAAAAGACGATTAAGGCCAGAATATCCTGAGTCTGATGGACTGCCAAAGTGTGATACGGGGGGATGAAAAAATAATTGAAACTTAAGAACGCGGCAAAAGACGCGCAGGGGCATGACGTAGACGTCGGCTGGTGGACC
>CAYOKC010000066.1:11566-20334 GCA_964404415.1 uncultured Leptolinea sp.
CCGGTAATACTAAAATAACCGGCTGAGACAACAACCGGAATCAGGAAAAGTAGCGCGATCACAGGGGTGTTAAGGCTGTTTCGCAACAAATCCAGGATCCAGGTCAAAATAAAGACGAGGATAATGGAGAGAAAGAACTGGGAAAGGTATGATAATGTCAGTTTCGGGTTAAACATAGTCCTCATCAATCTTACCTTTTCATATTAAACCACGCAAGAATTTTGAAATAAATTTTGAAATAAACTTTATGAAGACATCAGATATGATAAAATTCAAAATTGCATACTACTAAAAATTACATGAGCCTATAATCTTACTGATCACAGTAATGGAGGAGCAATGAAACGAATTGGTGTTTTAACAAGCGGTGGTGATGCGCCAGGCATGAATGCTGCCATCCGCGCCGTAGTGCGGACAGGAGCCGCCAAAGGTTGGGAAGTCTGGGGTGTTAAAGGTGGTTATCAGGGTTTGATCACCGGAAAGATCATGCCCCTCGGTCCCCGCGATGTGGGCGGCATTATGCAGCGCGGTGGAACCGTTCTTGGGTCAGCCCGCTGCCCTGAATTCCGTACCGAAGAAGGCCAGTTAAAGGCCTTACGTACACTAAATGAACAGGGCATTGAAGCCCTGGTGGTTATTGGCGGCAACGGTTCACAAACCGGTACCGGCGCTTTGAATAAACTTGGATTTCCCGTTGTCGGCGTCGCCTCCACGATCGACAATGATCTCTACGGTTCTGATACCACCATCGGTGTGGATACGGCATTGAATATATCTCTGGAAGCCATTGACCGGTTGAAAACCACCGCCTCATCTTTCCAGCGCGCGTTTATGATCGAAGTAATGGGCCGCGATTGCGGATACCTGGCTTTGATGTCTGCCATCGCAGGCGGCGCTGAAGCCTGCGTTATCCCTGAAGTAGAAACTGATCCTGAAGAACTCGCGCAGCGCCTTCGCGCGGCGTATCAGAAGGGTAAAGAGCATGCCATCATCGTAGTGGCTGAAGGCGCGAAATATAATGCCGAAACACTTGGTCAATACTTCTCGTCACACCGCGAACGCCTGGGCTTTGACCTGCGTGTGACCATTCTCGGCCACGTGCAACGCGGCGGCGCCCCCACGGCGTATGACCGCATTCTGGCTTCCCGCCTGGCTGCCGGCGCCACAGACGCCCTTGCCCGCGGCGAAACCGGTGTGTTGATTGGTATGATCCAGTCTAAAGTCACATCGACCCCGATCGACATTGTCAACGCGACCAAAAAAGAAATTGACATGGATCTGTTCGAATTGGCCCGTATTCTGGACTAATTCGGAATTGCTTCTAAAAATGAAATCCGGCGGAAACTCCGCCGGATTTTTTATTCTTCTTTACCATTCCAGCGAAGGAAGGCCTCGATGAAACCATCCAGGTCGCCGTCAAGCACTCCCTGCGCATTACCGGATTCAAAATCGGTACGATGGTCTTTGACCATCTGATAGGGGTGAAGCACATACGAACGAATTTGACTACCCCATTCGGTTTTCGTATATTCACCGCGCAGTTCAGCCAGTTGTTTATCCTGCGCTTCCCGTTTCAATTCCAGCAACCGGGAACGCAAAACGCGCATCGCGTTCTCTCGGTTTTGCATCTGGGACCGTTCATTCTGGCATGAGACAACCAGGCCGGAAGGGATATGCGTAATACGCACGGCAGTAGCATTCTTCTGCACGTTCTGTCCACCGGCGCCGGATGATTTATAGATATCAATTTTCAGATCATCCGGATTGATCTGAACTTCGGGGTCTTCCGCCGCGGCTTCGGGGATAACTTCAACCTGCGCGAAGGATGTGTGACGGCGGTGGGCTGAATCAAAGGGTGACAACCTCACGAGGCGGTGAACGCCTTTTTCAGGCCGCAAATAACCATAGGCGTATTGCCCGGTTACAGCAATGGTGCAGCTTTTTATACCCGCTTCTTCGCCTTCGGAGAAATCCAGGATCTCTGTTTTAAACCCACGGCGCTCGCACCATCTCAGGTACATTCGCTGCAACATGGCAGCCCAGTCCTGCGAGTCGGTACCACCGGCACCGGAGTTAAAGGCCAGAAGAGCGTTGCCGCGGTCATACCGGCCTTTGAGAAACACACTCAGTTCCCGGCGTTCAAGTTCCTGTTCGACGTCAGCGAGTTCCGAATCCAGCTCTTCACGCATGGATTCATCATCCATTTCAGAGAGTTCAAGCGTATCGTTGATGCGTTTTTCCAGCTTCCGCCAGCCTTCAACTTCGTCACGAAGCTCGGATAAATTCTTCATGACGTTCTGGGCCTGTTCCGGGTTGTTCCACAGGCCGGAATCTTCAGATTGAGCCTGTAAATCGGCTAATTCAGCTTCCCGTATGGGGAAGTCAAAGATGCACCATGAACTGCTGGATTTTTTCGGCACACAAGCGTGCCCTTGCTGAAATATCTTGCATAGAAGTACTCCGTAAAATTACCTGGCGGCCAAAATGCCGTCAACAAATTCAACACGGTCAAAGAGCTGCAGGTCTTCGGGCTTTTCACCGAGGCCGGCAAACAGGATGGGTACGTGCAATTCTTTCTGGATGGCAAATGCCATTCCACCGCGGGCCGAAGAATCCAGTTTTGTCAGGATCACCCCGGTGACTTTTGTCGTTTCGTTGAATGACCTGGCCTGATGAAGCGCGTTTTGACCGGTGGTCGCGTCCAACACCAGCCAGACACCGTGGGGCGCGCCCGGCATGGCCTTGCCGACTACCCGGTGGACTTTCTTCAATTCTTCCATCAGGTTGTAACGGGTATGAAGGCGTCCGGCTGTATCAATCAACAGCAGGTCGCTTTCCCTCGATTTAGCCGCTTCCACGGAGTCATACGCCACAGCGCCCGGATCACCGCCTGTTTGCCCGGAAATTACCGGAATGTTCAACCGGTCAGCCCAGACTTGAAGCTGGTCAACCGCGGCGGCGCGATATGTATCGGCTGCCGCCAGCAGAACTTTTTGACCTTGATCCACAAAACGTTTTGCCAGTTTTGCGGCGGTTGTCGTTTTGCCGGAACCGTTTACGCCAATCAGTAAAACCACAGCAGGACGTTCGGAAGGAATGACATCAACCGGAGTCTCATCCAACCGGTTGATCAATTCTTCTCGCAATTTTTCCTGCAATTCAGGTGCGCGGGTGAGGCCTTCCTTATCCACCACTTTTTTGAGGGATGTGATGACAGATTCAGTAGTATCAAGCCCCATATCCGCCTGGATCAAGATTTCTTCCAGGTCATCCCAGGTTTGCGCGTTGATTTCACTGGTTCCCAGCAGGGAACTAATGCGCCCGAAAGTCTGTTTTCGGGTGCGTTCTAGACCATTAAACCATTTAGAAAAGATATCAGCCACGGGTGCGTATTATACCTTACTAGAAATATTGCCTGAAACACACTCAGGCGGGATGAGAAGACTTGTTCAGATGTTTGCCGGCCAGTTGACCGCAGCCGGCTTGAATATCAATTCCACGGCGCAGGCGGATGGTGCAGGGGATTCCCGCGGAATTTAGTTCTTCAGAGAAAGCCTGAGCCCTATCCAGTGATGTTGCTTTCCCGGTGAACTCTGTTGTCGGGTTCAACGGAATCACATTCACATGACAGATCATTCCACGGATCAGGCTAGCCAGTTCACGGGCGTCTTCCGGGCGGTCGTTTACATTGTCTATCAATGCCCATTCAAATGTGATGCGGCGGCCGGTGGTTTCCACGTAGTCACGGCACGCGGAAATTAACTCGGATAGGGGAAATTGTTTGTTGATCGGCAGTAAATTCGACCGGAGTTCATCATTGGCCGCGTGCAGGCTGACGGCCAGGTTCACCTGCCGTTTCTCTTCGGCGAATTCGCGAATTTTCGGTACAAGGCCGACGGTGGAAATGGTGAAACGGCGGGCGCCGAGACCAAAACCGCGCGGGTCATTCAACCGGTCAATGGCATCCAGTGTGTTGTCATAATTGACAAAAGGTTCACCCATACCCATTACTACAATGTTGGTGACAGCTTCACCCGCAGTTTTCAATTCACGGGCGAAGTAAAGAACCTGTTCTACAATCTCACCGGAGGTAAGGTTGCGGAAGAAACCCATCTGCCCGGTGGCGCAAAACACACAGCCCATTGCGCAGCCTGCCTGGGTTGATATACACAGGGTGCGGCGTTCATCATATTTCATGAGTACGGCTTCAACCGCGTGACCATCGCGTGTTTTGAACAGGGTCTTGATGGTCATCCTATCGGAAGATTCCAGACGGTCAATTGGGGTAAGTCCGGAAAACTCTGTTTTTTCCGCCATGAGTTTTTTCAAAGCAACAGGCAGATTGCTCCACTCTTCCGGCGCGCTTTTGAGGTTCCGGTAGATCCCTTCCCATATCTGGTTGACCCGAAAGGCAGGTTGTTTCCATTCTGCCAGAAGGCTTTTCAAACCTTCACGGTCAAGATCGTAAATCAACGGTTTTTCCATGATCATTCAATTTCCAACAGTTTCCAAATATCATCTGCCACGAGATCGGGTTTGGGCTCCCATGCGTCCAGCATTGTCAAAGATGTGACTCCGCTCATAACTAAACCTGTACGGCAGCCCGTACGCTGTCCGCCGAGAATATCGGTATCCAGGCGGTCACCGATTGTCAGAGTGGTTTCGAGTGATGTTCCCAGGCGTTCCATGCTGATCTCATACATGGCCGGTTCGGGTTTGCCGGCAAATAGAGGTTTAACCCCGGTCGCCGTTGATACAGCCGCGATGATGGAGCCGGCACCCGGAACCTGCCCGCGTGGGGTGGGGAAGGACGCGTCTGGATTGGTGCCAATGAACAATTTGCCTGACCGGATCAGCAGCGTTGCGATTTCAAGCTTTTCATACGTGACATGGCGGTCAAGGCCAACGATCACGGCCTGTGCGTCTTTTTCGTCAAAAAAGTATCCGGCACCTTCAATCGCAGCCCTGGTCGCCGGGCTGACAACACCGTAAACCGGTCCGCCATCCGGGAAGTGACGCTTGAGTAGCGCGATGACCACCTGAATGGAATTAATAATTTGCCAGGGTTCCAGGTCAACACCAAAGGATCTCATGCGCTGTAAATGCTCGTCTGTATTGTGGATGGCATTATTGGTTGCCATGATCACCCGCCAGCCCTTTTCTTTAATTCCTGAAAACAGGCGGGGCAGGTCACCCAATGGCTGGCTGCCTTCGTACAAAACCCCATCCATATCGAGGATCAGCCCCTTTATGGCTGGATGTAAGGTTTCTATCATGCATACTCCCAAGAATTAAATCAAAAGGCCGGAAAAACGATCCGGCCTTAATTGTAATGCGTTCAAAACTACTTCTGGGGTGATTTCAGGATCTGGTCCACAAGGCCGTAGTCAACCGCTGCCTGGGCATCCAGATAGTAATCACGGTTGGTGTCACGTTCGATCACATCAATGGCCTGTCCGGTAGCTTCCGCCATGATCTCATTCAGGCGCGCTTTGAGGCGCAGGATCTCTTTCGCCTGGATTTCGATATCGGATGCCTGACCCTGGGCGCCGCCCAGAGGTTGATGCATGTGGATGGTGGCGTGGGGTAGGGCAAAGCGTTGACCTTTTGTTCCGGCGGCCAGTAGGACGGTGCCAAAGGAGGCGGTCACACCAACTGCCACGGTGCTGACTTTGTTGGGGATCATCTTCATCGTATCCAGAATGGCCAGACCGGCATAGATCTGCCCGCCGGGGGAGTTGATGTACATCTGGATACTTTTATCCGGATCTTCGTGGCTCAGGTAGAGCAATTGGGCGACGACGACATTGGCAACCTGTTCGTCAATGGCGGTTCCCAGAAAAATGATACGTTCTTTGAGCAGCAGGGAATAGATATCATAGGCGCGTTCACCACGGCCTGATGATTCCACCACCATCGGTATCACAGAACGAAACGTTGATTCACTCATTTGATCTCCTTTTTAGAGAACAGTGACATACTTATTCGGCAGGTGTTTCCGGGGCTTCGGCTGCCACTTTTTTGGCGCGGGGTTTCTTGGGTTTGGCTTCGCCTTCAGCGGCTTTTTCGGCCGGTTTTTCGGCTGAAGGATTACCGGAAGCCAGTCCGCGGAGATATTCGAGCACCTTGCGGTTCATGGCGCGGTTGGCGGCTTCAAAAGCGACCGCCTGGCTAAATTTCTTGTCATTGAAGTTCTTGCGGATCTGTTTCTGATCCATCGTCATACTGATTTCGCTGACTGTCTGGTTGAATGAGTTCTCGAGTTCGTCGTCAGTCAATTGGAGATTTTCGGTCTTGCTGACTTCGGTTACAAGCAGTGAGCGTTCAAGGCGTTTGACCGCTACCGGTTTGAGTTCTTTCTCTTCCAGTTCCTGCAACGACAGTTTGCGTACCTTCAAATAGGTTTCCAAGTCCATCTGCTGCTGCGCCAGGGTATCCTGAAGGGAGTGCAGAACACTGTGGGTTTCTTCTTCGAGCATATGGGGAGCGTATTTGAAGGAACACAGGGCGACCATCTTATCGAGCAGGTCATCGAAGTATTGGCTGTCATATTCTGATTTGCTGTCAGCTTCCAGACGCCGGCGCATGTAGTCTTTGAACGCGTCCACATTCTGGAACTGACCGATCTTCATCACGAATTCGTCATTCAATTCGGGGGCTACGATTTCCTGAACACCGCGCAGCAAAACGGTGAATTCGAGTTCGCGGCCCTGCAGTTTTTCCACACGGTCATCTTTGGCGAATTTGTGTTTGAAGGTTTTCGTTTCACCGGCTTTCATACCGATGACATTCTTTGAAAAGTTTTCGAATGGCCAGGTTTCCTTGTGCAGGTCATTTTCACCGATGATTGCCTGGTGGGGTGTCTTGGAGATGAATTCTTTGTCTTCGCCTTCTTCGGGTTTGACAAAGGAAGCGGAAAGTTCCATGTTGACCATGTCACCTTCTTTGGCTTCGCGTTCAACATCTGTGGGGGTGGAGTAGTTGGCCAGAACAGATTTAATGGCTTTTTCCACCTGTTCATCGCTGATCACGGGTTCAACATAATCCTGCTTGACAGATTTCAGGTCGCCGATGGTTACTACGGGAGCAAGGGGGATGGTGAAGGAGAACTTCGGGGGATCCATGCTGATAACATCATCGAGTTTGCCCATACCGGAGGCTTCGATCTTGGCTTCATCGAGGATCTGGGGGTATTTGTCGTCTACGAGGATCTCCATAGCCTGCTCGCGAACAGCTTCGTCACCATAGGTGCGCAAGACAACAGCATAGGGAGCTTTACCGGGGCGGAAGCCGGGGATCTTTGTCTTTTCGGAAATCTGGCGGGCAGCTTTGTGCATGTAGGCTTCCAAATCGGAATTATCAAATTCCGCAATAACATTGACCTGATGGTCATCACGGGGTGTGGTTTCGAGTTTCAAAGATTCTTTCCTTCTAAAAATATTAGGTTTTCAGTGGGGATGGAGGGACTTGAACCCTCACGCCTTGCGACACATGATCCTAAGTCATGCCTGTCTGCCAATTCCAGCACATCCCCACAACGAAATGCCGAGAAATTTTATCACTTTTTAGATGAATAAATCAATTCTTACAAAGAATTTAGATTGATCTGGACGGGTAGATAATCCCGCGACCATTTTTAATAATAATCCTTCTTCCAGCGTTGTGAGCCGGTGTATAATCTCTCCTCAGATTTTCTTCAGGAGCCGTCCATTGAGCCGCATCATCACAACCGAAGGTGGTACGAAAGAACGAACCCGCTTGAGCAAGGCAGTTGTCAAGGCCATACGCATACTGGCTCAGCAGGCAAAACCTGACGACCTGAGCCGTGACCTCGCAGCTTTTATTTCGATCGCGTGCGATGAGATGAGCAAGTCTGTCGAATCCAGTGTTGTTGCCTGGGAAAAGAAGGATTACTGGGTAAAAGCCGACCGTTTCCGCATGGAATGGGCCTGGTCCGGGCGGGCCGCGGAAACCATGGCTAAAGCCGTGCTGACTGATGACTGGGGAACAATCGCAGCCACTTCAGGGCTGATCGCGCAGAAATTGATGAAAGTGCAGCTTGCCCCCGGCGCGCGCATTGGCGAACCATGGATAGGCGCGTATAAAAAGTTGAAAGCGGATCAGAAGAAGTAAATTATTCTAAAATTCAAGATCCTCAGGAAGACAAAAAAGAAAACGGGATGCCGGTAAGGCATCCCGTTTTATGATCCATGTACTGATGGCTATTTCTTCTTCAAGATGATGCGGGCGTCAACGACTTTCAGTCCTTTGCCTTCTTCGTACACGAGCACGGGGTTGGCGTCGGATTCGCTGATCTCATCATCCAGGTCGCTGATCATGTTGGAGTATTTTTCAACTGTTTCAGCCAGGGCTTTGCGGTCGCGGGGTGATTCACCACGGGCACCCTTGAGGATGGCGGCGGCGCGGATTTCATCGAACATTTCAACAGCCTGTTCTTTGTCAACCGGGGCGACACGGAAGGTGACGTCTTTCAAGACTTCCACGAAGATACCGCCCAGACCGAACATGATGGTGGGGCCGAAGGTGGCATCGTTGGTGGAACCGAGGATGGTCTCGGTGCCCCAGGGGGCCATTTCCTGGATCGCAATACCATGAATGTGGGCGTCAGCGTTGTAGGCTTTGGCGTTCTTGATGATGGTATTGTAGGCTTCGCGGCAGGCGGCTTCGTCTTTGATGTTGACTTTGACACCACCGGCATCTGATTTGTGCAGGATCTCGGGGGAGACAATCTTCATAACCACCGGGAA
>CAYOKC010000067.1:0-20130 GCA_964404415.1 uncultured Leptolinea sp.
CGGGCATCTTTATCACCGCCGGCAACAAGTACGTCGCAATCAACCTTATCACCAGAGAGAAGATTTTCGTATGAAATATTCTGGAATGCAGCCACAACCCGCACATTTTCGCCAAGGATCAATTGTGCCTGTTGTGATGCTGATCCTTCAGGAGGCATTTGAACTCTGGTTACTTTGGGAGGAACAATCGGGACAGTAACGTCAATGAATAGTTTTCCCTGTACATCGTCTTTTATGGCTTCCAGCATTTCTTTATGAAATGCATACGGTACTGTCAGAACAACAATTTCTGCTTCTCTCGCGGCTGTGTTGTTATCTTTTCCAGTTATCGTCACCGGTTTTGCGACCAAGGCTTTTACTTCTTCCACCGCCGCAAGTGCTTTTTCAGATGTGCGTGAACCAATAATAATAGTGTGACCAGCCTGTGCCCAGCGGAAAGCCAGCCCTTTTCCTTCTTTACCGGTTCCTCCTAATATGGCTATGGTCCGGGGATTCTCTGAGGACATGAGTTATTTCTCCTTGAACATGGATTGATACCGAGCCCACACGTCGGGAGCCAGTTTTTTCGCTTCCGAGAATACTTTCTTTTCATCCATAGTCAAAATCTCACGGTTCTTCATCAATACCGAACCGTCAACCATCGTTAGTGTGACCATGCTCTCGTTGAATCCGAAGAGGATATGCCATGGGAGGTTCCCCTCGGTCATTGGAGTGAATGGATGATAATCGACGAAAATTAAGTCGGCACGAGATCCGGGTTTAATCGTCCCGACCTCTACCCCGAACTGATTGAGTACCAATTCCCGGTTATTACTTGTGGCAATCTTTGCCACCAGCGCTCCGTTCATTCTGCGAGGATCGCGGTGCCATGATTTGTGTGTAAGGTACATCGCTTTCCATTCGTCCCACATCGTATTCGAAAATCCGTCATTTCCCAAGCAAACCTTAATACCAAGACGATCCATCGATTCTACGGCTGACATCCCTACGGCATTATTCATGTTACTGCGAGGTTGGTGAGTTACCCAGGCCCCCGATTTTGCGATCACTTCCATTTCTTTCGCGTCCACATGTACGCAGTGTGCCAGTATGGATTTAGGTCCGAGTATGCCAAATTTTTCCAACCTGTCAGCTATACGCATACCGTATTTTGACAGGCTGTCGTATTCATCGGCCTCGGATTCGGCTACATGGATATGGAAACCGATCCCATCCGGTATGGCTTTTCGGCATTTCTCAAGAGTCTCATCAGACAATGTGAGACTGGCGTGTAAACCGAATGACGATGACACCCTGCCATCCAAGGGTTTGTTCTTTTTTACATAATTAGCGAAACGCGCGTTCTCATTAATTCCCGCATCGGCCTGTGGAATTCCGTTACGGTCAGTAACTTCATAGCTCAAACTGGCTCGAATTCCTGATTGTTCCACAACATTATAGATTTCGTCGAGAGAGCCTTCAATAAATGATGGTGATGCGTGGTGATCAAACAATGTGGTAGTACCGTGCCGGATGGCATCAAGAATGCAAACACTGGCTGATGCCGCGACACTCTGTTTGTCAAGGGCTTTATCCAGCGGCCACCAGAGTTTTTCAAGGATTTGAACAAAATTCGCCGGTGCGTCACCGGGAATACCCATTCCACGCGAATATGCACCATAAAAATGAGTGTGGGCACAAATATTCCCCGGCATCACAAGTTGACCACGTGCGTCCAGCTTTTCTTCATCAGGAAATTTTTCCAGTAATACAGGTTGCCGGTCTACATGCGTGATTTTGCCGCTTTCTACCCTGACGGCATAGCCGTCTAAAATTCTGTTCTCATCTTCCAAGGTTATGATAATTCCGTTGGTGATCAGCATTTTGTCTCCTCTAATGGATCATCACTAAAAAAATTGTAGCACAACGGGACAGGTAGTTGTAAGACATCTGTCATGATTGTATATTTTTTCCCTCCTCTAAGGAAATGGCATATAATCCTGTAATATTTCATTACTCAAGGGAAAATGTATGACAAACATCCGCGAGAACGCCATTGAATACGCCAGGAAGAATTCTTCCCGGTTTGAACAGAACCTGTGTGAATTGGTCAAGATTCCCTCTGTTTCTACTAATCCTGAGAACAAGCAGGATATGCAGCATGCCGCTGAGCGGCTCGTTCAGATTCTTAAGAGTATTGGTTTTGCTGAAGCTGATGTATATGAAACCGCGGGGCACCCTGCCGTTTTTGGCCAGACAAAACCGGATGAGACTTCAGTTCCGACATTATTGATTTACGGGCATTACGATGTTCAGCCTGTTGATCCATTGGATTTATGGAAAACTGATCCCTTTGAACCTACTATCAAAGGCGACCGTCTGTTTGGACGTGGCGCATCAGATATGAAGGGCCAAATCGTTGCCAGCCTGGCAGCCGTAGAATCCTTACTAAAACAGGGCGATATTCCATTAAATATCAAAGTAATTTTTGAAGGCGAAGAAGAAATTGGCTCACCTAATCTCGCGGAATTCATCAAAGAGAATAAGGATCTGCTGGCGTGTGATTACATTCTTAATCCTGACGCCGGAATGGTTTCCGCCGAATTGCCCGCGATCACCTATGGATTGCGTGGGCTAGCCTATTTCGAAATCCGTGTTTATGGACCGAAATATGATCTCCATTCCGGTGGATTTGGAGGTGCCGTCCACAACCCGGCACAGGTTCTTTGTGATGTTCTTTCAAAAATGCATGACGCGAAAGGCCGCGTCACTTTGCCTGGATTTTATGACAAAGTTATACCGCTGTCGGAAGAAGAGCGTAAAGAGATCGCCAGGCTCCCTATTTCTGACGAGTATTACAAGCAAAACGCGGGCGTTGAGGAGTTATGGGGCGAAGATGGGTATACCGTTGTTGAACGTGTTGGCGGACGCCCTACTCTCGAAATTAATGGCTTATTGAGTGGTTTTACTGGATCCGGCTCAAAAACAGTACTTCCGGCTCAGGCTATGGCAAAAGTATCAACCCGGCTGGTGCCCGACCAGGACCCAGAAGACGTATATGCGCAATTGATGGAATTTTTGCGGCAGAACATGCCGTCTACTGTGCGTTGGGAAGTAATAAAGATGGCCGGCGGCTTCCCCTCTCTGACAAATCCAAATCTTCCGGAAACCAAAGCCATGAGCAATGCCATGGAAAAAGTATGGGGAATCGCGCCCGTGCTTAAACGTGAGGGTGGATCGATCCCTGTTGCTTCTGATATGCAGAAAATCCTTGGCGTTGAGTCTGTACTGGTTGGTTTCGGATTGCCCGATGATGCCATACATTCACCGAACGAATCGCAGCATATACCAACCTTCCATAAAGGAATTGAAGCCGTAATTCATTTCCTTTGCAATTTATTAGAAAAGTAGGAACCATGACAGAAAAGCTTCCATCCTATGGGGGGCAGGCACTCATCGAAGGTGTTCTGATGCGCGGCAGTAAAGGGCTTTCCGCCGCAATGCGAAAGCCAGACGGTGAAATTGTTATAGAAAGTGAGACGCTTACAGGTGTTTATACCAATCCGCTTTTCAAGGCGCCATTTGTTCGCGGATTGATATCTTTATGGGATTCACTAGGCATTGGAATGAGGTTTTTAACCAAATCTGCCAATGTGCAGACCGGTGAAGACGAAAAATTGGAAGGTCCGGCGCTTTACCTGACACTATTCCTTTCACTCTCTATAAGCGTGGGGCTGTTCTTTTTATTGCCTGCTGCCATCGGCCATTTGACTATCACGTTCCTTGATTTTTCAACATGGTGGAGCAATGTAGTAGAGGGAGTAACCCGGCTAATAATTGCCATTGGATATATCTGGGGTATTGGAAAAATGCCTGAAATAGCCAGGGTATTTGCCTATCATGGCGCGGAACATAAAACGATCAATGCTTTTGAGGCCGGAGCTGAACTAACACCGGAAGTAGTCAGTCAATATTCAGTGGAACATCCCAGATGTGGAACAGCATTTACGTTAACCCTTATTGTGCTTTCGATCTTCATTTTTTCCTTGCTTGGTCCTATGAGCGGAATTTGGAGATACCTTTCCCGGATTTTATTAATTGTTCCCCTTGCCTCGTTGTCGTATGAGCTTTTCCGCTGGAGCAGTAATCATCGAAATAACCCGGTTGTGAATTTCTTCATTAAACCAAATATGGCTCTTCAACACCTCACCACAAATGAACCGACAATGGAAATGCTCGAAGTATCAATAGCAGCTTTTAAATCCATGCTGGCGCAGGAAAGCAGAGAAACTGAGATTTCTACCGAATTGGTAAATGAAGCCTCCTGAGCTGAATCAATGGCAGTCAATAGCTTTGGGTGTTGTGGCAGGCGCCGCCATCATGGCCGCCGCTTTTGTCGTCACATTGCCTGACCGCACTATTCCGCTCACTATTTTGCCAACCGCAACCCCTTCGCCCCTTGTTGTCTATATAACTGGCGCGGTTAAATCCCCCGGAGTATTTCACGTTCAACCTGGCAGCCGTATACAGGATGTCATAGAAGCCTCCGGCGGGTATTTGGAAGGCGCAGATCTGCAAAGAATAAACCTTGCGGCACCGGTATCGGATGGGCAGCGAATTGATATTCCACTTACCGGAATTGTTGAAACCAGAGTTCAGGCAAAATCCACAGAAATAAATTCTGCTGAAATCCTGAATGTTTCATTAAATACGGCTTCACAAAAAGAGTTGGAAAGCCTACCCGGAATTGGTGTGGAAAAAGCCTCAAAAATTCTGGCTGAAAGGGAAAAGCGCGGTCGATTTTTAAAAATAGATGATCTATTGGAAATCGACGGTTTTTCACAGAAGCTGGTGGAACAGATCCGTCCGTATCTATACATCGAATAATCGGAAGAATTTCCAGGGAGTATAATCAAATCATGACTATTAAAGAAGCTTTGGATGCAGCATTAAAAGACGCGATGAAATCCGGTGACAACGCCACAAAAACAACTGTACGCATGGCACTCGCGGCTATCAAACAGATAGAAGTTGACAAGCGTGTAACTCTGGATGATGCCGGTGTTATTCCGGTTTTGCAAAAAGAAGTGAAAAACCGGCGAGAATCTATTGCCGATGCCGAAAAAGCCAACCGCCCAGATACTGTGACTGCTTTGCAGCATGAAATCACCATTATTGAACGGTTTCTCCCAAAAGAAATGGACGCAGCCGAATTGAAAGCTATTATTGAGAAAGCGATCGCTGAAACCGGCGCTTCCGCTCCTACTGATATGGGCAAGGTTATGAAACTGGTTGTTCCACAGGTTCAAGGGCGTGCCAGCGGAGATACTATTTCAAAAGCTGTTCGGGAATTGCTTACGAAATAGAACCCTATGGCGCCTGAATTGCGTAAAGTAGAGTCAAATCCCTTCGGGCATAGGTTTATTTCCAGAACGCTTTTATTGATTCTGGTAATGGCATTATCTTATACGGCTTTGATTTTACCGATTGCCCTTCGTCCCTCTTACCTTCCCATAACTGTTGGTGGAGTAGCTCCGCAAGATATTCAGGCACCATCTTCTTTGACGTTTGAAAGTACGGTCCAAACGGATGCCGCCCGCAAGGACTCGGAACGGACGGTATCGCCAAAATATCTTCCTGCTGATCCGGCTGTTGCCAGGAAAAAATTGGATGAACTTAGAACCATAATGGGTTTTGTCACATCTGTTCGTTCTGATAAATTTGCCACCCGTGACCAAAAGAATCGCGATCTACTCGCGATAAAAAATGTGAAATTCAGCTCGGATGAAACTTTATCGGTATTGGATCTCTCAGATGAGCGATGGGAATCTATTCAACAGGAAGCCTTGCGTGTTCTGGAAGAAGTAATGCGGACAACCATCCGCAGCGACCAAATATATGAGGCCCGGCAGTCTGTTCCCAGTCGCATTTCACTTGCTTTCTCCCCTTCCTCAAATTCCATACTTTCGAGGTTTATCCAACCCCAGGTAGAAGCCAATTCGGCTTTCAGTGAAGAACAAACCCGAGCCGCGATTGAAAAAGCCAGACAGGATGTTCAACCGGTTAACCGCTCTTTACTGGCCGGGGAGATCATCGTCCGCCGGGGGCAGGTTGTTACTCCACTAATATTTGAGACGTTGGAAAAATTTGATCTGGTTAGACCACAATCAGGTTATATTAACTTTTTCGCCCCTGCTGCATTAATCGTTATTCTCGGGGGTTTTGTCGCTTTTTATTTCATTCGCCGCCCAATCGCGCCGGCATATAGTTTGCGTGGTTTGCTGCTAATTTCAGGACTTTACCTTGTTTTTCTGTTATCCGCCCGATTTATAATTCCGAATCGGACTGTTTTTCCCTACCTGTTTCCTATGGCGGCTTTCGGGCTTACGATATCGAGTTTATTTAATACTGAACTCGGGATGGTACTATCCTTTGTTTTGGCGATCGTAGCCTCGTATGATCTCTCATCCAGCCTGGATATCACAATTTACTATTCGTTGACATCCTTAATTGGAATTCTTATCCTGGGAAAAGGATTAAGGGTATCCAGCTTTTTTAATGCCGCCGCTGCCATTGGCATAGCCGGCTGTGCTGTTATCATTGCTTACAGATTATCGCCGGGCAGCATCGATTTTATCGGTCTGGCCACTCTGTTGGGTAGCGCATTCATTAATGGATTGGCATCAGCTTCTCTGACATTATTATTCCAGCTCCTGTTTTCACAGTTACTTGGTACAACAACTGCCCTTCAATTACTTGACTTGTCCCGTCCAGACCACCCTGTAATGCAATTCATGCTCCGCAACGCTCCTGGTAGCTATCAACATAGTCTGCAGGTTGCCAATCTGGCCGAGCAGGCTGCCGAGGCAATTGGGGCTGATGTGCTGCTTACCCGGGTCGGCGCGCTGTATCACGATATTGGAAAAGCTGCTAATCCACAGTTCTTTATCGAAAATCAGGTTTCCGGGAAATCAAATCCCCACGACGATCTGAGTCCTGAAGATTCCGCTTCCACAATTATCCGGCATGTATCCGACGGTACCCAGATTGCCCGAAAACACCATCTCCCTCCCCGGATCATGGATTTCATCAAAGAACATCATGGAACCTTATTAACTCGTTATCAATACGCGAGGGCGATCCAAGAATCCGCGGGTCAGATCGAACGGATAAATGTGGAAAACTTTCGTTACCCTGGCCCAAGCCCTCGCTCTAAAGAAACGGCTCTTTTGATGCTAGCCGATGGATGTGAGGCACGGGCTCGCGCAGAATTGCCAAGAACAGATGTTGAATTGCGGACCCTGGTAAAAAAAGTATTTGAATACTTGCAACAGGAAGGCCAATTAGACCAAACCTCATTAACATTGAATGATCTTAATGTGGCCATAGATTCTTTTGTCTCAACATTAAAAAACAGTTACCACCCGAGGATCATTTACCCTGAAATTCGCACGCCTTCAAGCCCGACTGAGCCAATACCGGCATCCGCCCAAGAAGCAGACTCTTCTCTGGAAAGTAAGTAAAAATGATCCACATAACCCGTAAGGCGCAACTGCCAGAAGATTTTTCACTTAAAAAAATCAGGCATATCGCGGCTGATACTTTCAAGAGAATGGGAAAACCCGGTGATGCATCTCTGGTCTTTACTGATGACATGGAAATACGTGGTTTAAACAAAGAGTATCGTGATATAGACGCCCCTACTGATGTACTGTCATTTCCGTCAGATGAAATTGACCCTGAAACTGATTTCCGTTACCTGGGTGATGTAATAATTTCTGTTGAAAAAGCAGCAGCCCAATCTGAGCTGGCAAACCATTCACTTGAAGATGAGCTGACCATGCTGATCGTTCATGGCTGTTTGCATTTATGCGGATTGGACCATGGTACTCCAGAAGAAAAAAGGTTTATGAAAGAAAAGCAGGAAGCCATCCTCAAAGGTCTTCATATCAAGGATTACACATGGCCTGAGGAACATTAATATGAAAGATTTCTTTGTTTCTCGAATTCATTCTTTCGGTCATGCATTCTCGGGAATGGGATATGTATTAAAGACACAGAAAAACGCTTATATTCACACTATTGCTACCATATCCGTTATTTTGATTGCAATATGGCTTCAAATTTCAAGCATCCCATTTGCTATACTCATTCTGACTATTGGCACAGTGTGGATGGCTGAATTTATTAATACTTCCCTGGAAGCTGTAGTAGACCTTGCAAGCCCGGAGAAACACCCACTTGCAAAAGTAGGAAAAGATGTTGGCGCGGCTGCGGTTTTAATCGCGGCTCTGTCATCAGTAATAATCGGAGTCATTATTCTCGGTCCTGCATTATTAGAAAAAATCGGATTTTAGTAGAAAACCGGAGAACACAATGTCACTTCCTTTTCGAATTGGAACAGTTGGCTCGCCGATTTCAACCCCGAAAAAGCCCGGTGGTAGTGTAGGCGCTATTCAACAAATTCGCGCTCTTGGTTTGAACGCGCTTGAACTTGGATGGGTACAAAGTGTTCGGGTTACTGAGTCTACCTGCGCGGCAATCAGGCAGGAAGCTCAATCACAGGATGTAATGCTCAGTGTGCACGCCCCTTACTTCATCAACCTAAACGCTAATGAGGAAGAATGGCCCAAGTCAAGGAAAAGACTCATGGACGCGGCCTTTTATGGAAACCTTGCCGGAGCGACGGATATCATTTTCCACCCCGGATCTTATTTTGAAAAACCTGCGGAAGAAGTTTTGGCTATTGCGATACCCCGTTTGTCGGATTGCGTGAAAGAACTTCAGTTAGCCGGTAATCCGGTGACGCTCAGGCCGGAGACTATGGGGAAATCAGCTATGCTCGGTACCCTTCAGGATACACTGATCATGAGTAAAGCCATGTCACAAGTACTGCCATGTGTGGATTTCGCTCATTTGCATGCCCGTGCTGCCGGAAAAAGTAATTCCCGCGAAGAGTGGAATGCTCAGATTGATGAAATTGCCGATGCCATGGGTACTGAGGCGCTCCAACACATGCACATACATTTATCTGGTATTGAATATTCCGCAAAAGGTGAAAAGAACCATCTTCCCTTGAAAGAATCTGATTTCAATCTGGTAGATTTGATAGATGTGCTGGTTAAACGAAAATGCTCCGGGCGTATCATGTGTGAAAGCCCGATAATGGAAGAAGACGCGCTTTATATAAAAGAAACGATAGAAAAAGCCTGAAGACTAGTCTTCAGGCTTTGATTCAATTTTTTCGAGCATTTCTTTTGGGATATATTCTTTCAGGTTATGTTCCACAGCGAAAGCAGCTGCTTCAGCGCGGTTGCTAACGCCCAGTTTGGAAAGAATACTGGAAACATAATTGCGGATTGTTCCCTCTCCAAGGAATAATTCTTTCGAAATTTCCCGGTTTGTCTTGCCTTCAGAAACTTTTAGAAGCACTTTCTTTTCATTATCGGATAAGTGAGCGAAAGCTGAGGCTTCTTCCTGTTTGACAACCCGTTTGACTTCCTGGAAGATCCGTTTGGTCATGGCCGGGTCAAGGGGAGCTTCGCCGCGGCCTACCGCTTCAAGTGCCTTTACCAGGTCATCGCCACCAATTTGCTTCAAAACGTATCCAGACGCGCCTGCACGGATCGCGGAAAACAGCATTTCATCTTCTGCGTAAGAGGTCAACATAATTACTTTTGTGTTGGGGTATGTATGAGTGATCTCTTCGCACGCCTCAATTCCTGAAGCTCCCGGTAAGCGAATATCCATAAGCACGGCATCTGGAAGTAGTTGTGCAACTTTGTCAATGGCTTCTTTGGCGGTACCGGCTTCCCCCACAACTTCAAATTGGGGATGATGTTGGAGTAATGATCGCAAACCTATACGAACAACTTCATGGTCATCTACAATAAGTATTCTCTGTTTCTCCATGGCTTTTCGGTTTCTCCTGAGTAAACCTTTAAAAGTATACACGATTGTAAAAAAGTTGTTTGAGTCTCTTGCATAACACTGCGGCCTGATATTTAATAGATATAAGCCTGTGATACACTTATTCCAAAGAGGAGACGAGATGACCCCTTCGCAAATCAAACGGATCGTATATATCGAAGATGACTCCGATATGATCGATCTGGTTAGCTTGATCCTAACCAGAAGAGGTTTTTCCGTTAAAGGCGCAGATGGCGGTGTAAAGGGTCTGGATCTGGTTCTTTCAGATGTCCCTGATCTTGTTCTGCTTGATCTAATGATGCCGGATCTGGATGGCTGGGACGTTTACCAACAAATGAAAGCCCAGGCCAAAACCCGCAATATTCCGGTTATCGTTATCACAGCAAAAGCACAGGCAATTGACCGGGTATTGGGTTTGCGTATTGCAAAAGTGGACGATTATATTTGCAAACCATTCAGTCCGAATGAATTGATTGCCAGTATTGATAGAATAATTGAAAAACAAAAGCTTCAGATGTAGAGAGAATTAATGCAGCATTACATCGTCAAAAATATAACCAATGAAAACGCCCTCCCCCTGGTTCTGGGAGCTTGTGAATCCTTTATATCGCGATTACGCGGATTAATGTTTACAGGATCTCTATCTGAAAATTCCGGATTGCTTTTTATAAACCCGTCGGAAGATAGAATTAATTCTGCCATCCATATGTATTTTATGTGGATGGATCTGACTATCGTCTGGGCTGATTCAGCCGGTGTTGTCGTCGATAAGGTTTTGGCAAAAAAGTGGAAAACGCTTGCTGCTCCTAAAAAAAGTGCAAAATATATCATCGAAACACACATAGATCGTTTTGACGACTATAATTGCGGAGATTTATTGGAAATAGCACATGAAACAATATAGGAAATTAGCCGCATTTTTAATTATTGTCTGTATCGCATTCCCGACATATTCAGTATCTGCTCAGGAAGCCACACCTTCCGGGCCCACTTACACTATTCAATCCGGAGATACTCTGAATGTGATAGCCATTAAATTTGGCGTATCAATTGACGATATCATCCTGGCGAATAACATAACGAATCCCAACCTTCTCTCGGCTGGCCAACAGATCATCATTCCTGGGCTCGAGGGAGTAACAGGAAACCTGACAGCGGAAGAAATTCCATTGGGCGCCAATTTGTCAAACTTGAGCGTTCAATATCAATTTCCTGTTGAAATGCTGGTTAAATTGAATAAAGTCACCAGCCCCAGAGAAATTTATGCAGGGTCAAGCCTGATCTTACCGGTGTCTGATCAGATCAAATTGAATAGCGTTAAGACAGTTAAACCAGGAGGCGCGATGCTTGAAACGGCTGCCTCCATTGGTGTAAATCCATGGATTTTGGCTTCCCAAAACAACTTTGAAAATACCTGGTCGGTGATTTCCGCGAAACCGGTTTTTTATTCTCAACAACAGCCGGCCGGCGAAGCCCAACCAGCGAGAAGTAATGTTCCGTTCCTGACAAACCTTCAATTTAATGAACTTCCCGTAGTTCAGGGACATACTATCGAAATTACAGCTATGGGAGAACAAGGTCTACAGCTCTATGGCAGTCTTGTCGACAAACCTTTACATTTCATCCAACAGCCGGATGGGAGGTATGTAGCCCTTCAGGGTGTTCACGCCATGGCAGAGACCGGTCTGTCGCCATTCGAATTGTCAATCACGCGGCCGGATGGGTCAAATTACCAGTTTACCCAGATGGTATATGTTCAATCCGGTTTTTATCCGGAAGATCCTCCATTATCCGTAGACCCTGAAACAATTGATCCTTCTTACACAAAAGCCGAAGACGATACGATTAAGCAGATTATTTCACCAATTTCAGCTGATAAACTCTGGACCGGCGTATTTCGCGATCCCGTAGACGAACCAGTGTGCACAAAATCAATATTTGGTGTCAGACGGATATATAACGGCGGTCAGTTTGTCAGTTATCATGGCGGTTTGGACTATGGCGTCTGTGCCAATTTAAATATCTATGCGCCTGCCGCAGGTACTGTCGTTTTTACCGGTCCTCTGACAGCCACTGGAAATGCGACATTTATTGACCACGGACAGGGAATTTATACCGGATACGGTCACCAGGCAGAAATTAAAGTAAATGTGGGTGACCATGTTGAGCCCGGGCAATTAATTGGCATTATTGGTGCTACCGGCCGTGTGACAGGCCCGCACCTTCATTTTGAGGTATGGGTAAACGGTGTTAAAGTTAATCCTGTTCAATGGCTCGAAAATACATATCCATAATGGGTTTCAAGCTACGGTATAATAATTTGCCTGATATTTGTCTCTGTGGGAGAAAAAGAATAAACTGATGGGATCAAATAGCCTGACTTTGCAAGAAGATTATTGGCGTAATTTTAAGTTTACAGATCAAGATCTGGAATTTCTATATAATCATCTGTTGGAAATCGAACTCCCTCAAACAGCGGAAGAACTGACAAGAGCTTTGATTTCAAAGCGAATAGATGAAGAGATCAAGAATCTCGTTAATCAAAAACCTTCTCAAGGTATCCGCTACCAACCCGATGGAATATATAAAGTTAAGGATATTCTGCAATTTCCTGCTTTGGATTGGAAAAAAGGGACTGTCACCGCAATACGAAAATCAAATAACCCCGGTATGCCTGAATTTGACGTTCTATCGTTAGATTTCGGGGACAATGAGACGAAGATGTTTGCAGCCGGGCTAAAAGATCATGTTCTTAATCAGCCACTCAAAGTTGATGACAATGATCCCATGTTCAAGGCTGACGCTGTATATGAACAATATGGCGAAGAAATCGAAGCCATATTGACAGAAAACTTCGAAACAGTAGAAGATCTTGTCCGTATTGCCGGCCGTTGGTTCCCCAGAGCGTTGCTGGTTGATATCAATGTAGGTCACCTGAATCTTGTAGAAGCGGTACTGGATATGAATGGCGGCGGCCCCCTTCCAACCCGCAATCTGATGGAACAAATCGAGCTTCCTACCGATGTAAATTCGAAGCTAACCGAATTTTCGTTAAATCTGGCACTCGAAGAAGATGAGCGGTTTGACGAAGTAGGCCCTGCTGGTGAGACTCTCTGGTTCTTGCATAGATTGGAGCCTGAAGAAGTACGGGAGGCACCGGTTACATTGCGCTACTCGAGCACAGTAGCAAACACTGAACCTGCTGATCTTGATCTCATGGACCAACTAATGAAGAATGTGATTGATGAACTGGAGCCAGATTCAGGAAAAGCAGATAAACCTGATCAGGTCACAATCAGCCTTATCTATCCCCATTGGCGGGCCGGAACACTGCCCATGACCCGGGCTATTCGCAAGTTATTCCCCTCCGCGTATGAAGCACCTCGCGTGCAATTTAAATTTATTGACACGGAGACGAACCAGGATATATCTGGCTGGGTTGTCCGGACGAATAAATATGTATATGGATTGAGAGAATGGTATCAATCTCTCGAGCTTATTCCGGGTAACTATATAACCATTTCCAGGGGCAATAAACCGGGTGAGGTACTGATCTCAGCGGGGAAGAGAAAACCCAATCGTGAATGGGTTCGCACTGCCCTGATTGGCGCTGACGGCGGTATGGTTTTTGCGATGCTTAAACAGTTGGTCAGCGGAACTTACGATGAGCGAATGGTTGTCGCCATACCGGATATGGAAGCGCTTGACACAGTCTGGAATTCCGGAAACTATACCCGGCAATCGTTGGAAACAACGTTGAAAAAAGTCATGAAAGAACAGGCGAAGCTTAATCCTCAGGGGCATGTTCACGTTCAGGAATTGTATTCAGCTATTAACCTCATCCGGCGATGCCCGCCCGGTTTGATCTTATCCATTTTGCAGAATCGCCCCTGGTCAAATCATATGGGAGATTTGTACTTCCGTATGGCAGATACCGAAGAAGAGAGTTGACATGGTGGAGACAAAAAAGTATAGCCTCGTAAAACCAACAGCCGACACCCCCTTCCATATTGACTTCGAATGGTGGATGGCGCATGATGGCAACTGGCGCATTTATTTACATAGTTGCCTTTGCCCTGACCATCAGGCTGCATTCGAGAACATAGAAGAGAGCACCAAAATTGACTGGGTTGATCCTCTCACGGCTGAAGTAAAGGTAGTTGACGGGTTGCAGGATACCCTGATGTCCCACTGTGCCCGGCAGGAAGATTTTTTAACCAACCACACCACCCTGGTGGACGCGGTTTTCCGGACGTTTATCGCGCATGGCAATTCTCCGATGTCACCCATGCAGTTGGCTGACATTATTGGAAAACCGGCTGAAACTATCCTGAGAACTATAGGTGGGATCCAGGTATATAAAGGACTCAGACCAGTAGGTCAATAGAAACGAAAACCGCCCGATTACGGGCGGTTTTTTGATTATGAAGTATTTTTCTATGAGAACAAAGTGGCAAATATGGATTTGGGTTTTTGCGGGTTTGGCGCGAAATGCTCTGATTTACCAAAGTACTGGAACCTTGGTTTCTGAGCGAAATAGTCGATCAAACCGAATGGCACCGGATTTTTTTGATCCCTTTCCATATACAGGATCAGGATGATGTGATCAACGACCGAAGAAAGGTTGTACGATCCCCCGGGAATGGAAACGGCACCCTTATCGCCTTCAAATGTTTCAAGATCAATTTGCCCTGACGAAGAGGAGGAGGATGACATCACGCGGCCGAAAAGCCCTTGAAATTTTAGCCCGCATTTTGAACAACGGATTGGTTCAAATTTAAAAAACCACCCGTCTATATCAAAATCAGCTCCACATTGAGGGCATTTATATTGAACGGCGTAAGAATGCTCAAAAAACTGCCGCCAAATGTGGTCATCTGATTTGGGTATCACGGGCACTTCCTGTTCAATTTTCTGTTCAACCTGATAATCATCCATAAAAAAGTCCCCATTAAAATGAGATTTGTTTAATCCTTATTATCGTTTGAAATTTGTTTATTATCACAAACAGAATTGTTAGGTTGGAATTTTTAAGTTAGTTTTTTAGTATCACTCCGGAAAATTACATGAGCCATCTATGAGACATAAATCACGAAATTCCGTATATGAAATAAATCTAAAAACATTCAGGCAATCAGACACCATGGCAATGACAGAAACTCAATGTACAGTTAAGCTTCAAAATCTATCCGATTTAAAAGACTTGATACCCGGACTTGTAGATCATTACAAACAGAAATGGTGGAATACAAGTACCCGTTTTCCCGGATTTTCTCTTTCATATTCTCTGGATGCACAAATGGAAAATGAAAAAAGGATTGAGCTGGAAACCAACCGGTTGGTCAATGCAGCAAAACACATATCAACAGGTTCAAAAGACGTAAACACTTTCCAAGAAGCCACACGATTAAATTTATTGACATTGGCTAACGAAGTATTCCTAATCCAAGCAAAAGATGTAAATTTTGTTGAGAAAACCGGATTAATAGAATCGGCCTGCTCATTTTTCGAGATGGCCAGAGATTTCGATCCAGGCATCCCTTTTTCTGATATCTACCAGGCTGGTCGGAATATTATTACAGCCAATCTCATTCAACTTTTGCTAGGGCTACCGGTTAGAAATACGCCTTCTTTATTCGCATACTCCATGCTTTATCCTTATTCAGATAATTTCCTTGATGACCCGGCGGTATCAAGTTCACAAAAGAAAGAATTCAATCAACGGTTTTATAACCGTCTGATAGGTGAAACGACACATCCATTAAATAGAAACGAAGAAATAATCGATACACTGATTCAGATGATTGAATCGGAATGGGACCGTGAAAAATTCCCTGTGGTTTATCAGAGTCTTCTTGCCATACATACGGCGCAGGTGAAAAGCCTTGATCTGGTATCATCTGACATCTCCCCCTTTGAAAAGGACATCCTGGGAATTACTTTCGAGAAAGGCGGTACATCCGTCCTGGCAGACGGGTATCTTGCTGCCGGCACTTTGTTACCTGAGCAAATTCACGCACTATTTGGATTTGGGGCATTCACACAATTAATGGATGACATGGAAGACATTTGCTCGGATATTCAAGAAAACCGTGCCAGTCTTTTCTCAATATCCGCGCCCTATTGGAAATTAGATACAATTTGCAACCGGTTTTTCAATTTTGGGCGAAATGCGATACAGAATCTGAGAGTTTTTCCAGGGGAATTTATTCCTGAAATATCCAATCTGATCAATAAGTGCATAGATCCAATGCTACTTGGGTCAATTCCTGTATCAACCGGTTATTTTTCGAAAACTTATTGTGACGAACTTGATAGGTACATGCCAGTAAGGTTTACCGCATTAAAGAAACAACGTCAGAAGTTTTACGGAAACAAAGATAAGATAATTTTGTTGGTAGAAGAATCGCTCAGATCCAAATCGTTTGCCGGGATGTTTTAGAAAAATAACTGATCATTGATGGGTGACAAGTCTGACGTTATCTATATATAATGTCAGACTATCAGCTTCATTTCTGCCTTTCACACAAAAATTGAATGTGGTCATAAGCCCGATCTTCAGATCGTGATTTCCCGGGTAGCGTTTATTAAGCACGAGTTTCTGATTAAGCTGTTGCCCATCCGCGTTGTCAACAGATTTATAAAGCTGTTCTCCATCAATAAATGCCACAGCTTTAGTAATGATAGGATTCCCTTGAGAATCTTTCATAACTCTCGCAGGTTTGAGGTTTAGATCAAATAAAACTTCATCAACATCCGTCAGATCCACATTCTGGTTGATCGTAGTACGGATGCCTGAGATAAAGCAGTATTCAAAGTTCGCGTCCCCAAGCATATATATCTTGTAACTGTTGGAACCTTCACTGGCCCATTCATTGGAAAATTTACCCAGAATATGGGAATCACCAATCTTCAAAATCCAGGCGGAGGTATCTTCAAATCCGGGGTTTGAAGCGGTATAAATTTCTGATGAGGCAATAGTATTTTGAACCGCAGTCGGAGCTGCCTGCCCACCAGGGGGAATTATTGATGGGGCTGGCAATTCTGGTGCAACATTCCCATCAGATGGAACCACCGTTAGACCTGCCACAGGAAGTGTGGAATTTTGTGAATAAGTAACCTCAGGTGAGAAAGCCGGGGCATTTACGGGTTTATCAGGTATTGAAGTTGGCTTCCCCCCAGACTTCGAAAGGAAATTACTCCAATAAATATATCCACCGGCAATGATGACTAAAATGGCCACAACAAAAAAAACTAGTACTTTTCTTGAGAGAACAAACCCTTTTTTTCCAGTCCGGGGAGCTTCTTTTTCTTTACTGGAGATTTCATGGTCTTCTTCTGATTCTTTTGCAACTTTTGATTTATTCCCGTTTTCAATGGGGGCAAAGTCATTCGAATCAGTAGGAAGTTCAATACCATTTTTTGGAGGAAAAACAAATTCTTGTTCTTGAACAGGTTTATTTTTTTCTTTTAGTTCCGAAACGGGTTTTGTTGGTTGGTTTGTAGAACCTGTTTTTTGACGTGATAATTCCGCGTTTTTCAGTCGTTCCCATTCAGCCAATTCATCATATTTTCTGGATAGGATTTCTCGTTGCGCCTGTTCCTCAACTTCCAATTCATGCTGTAATTTTCGGGCAACTGTTGATGCGTCAAGATCTCTCAATCCAGCCGATTCATGCATCATGCTAAACAGGAGTTCGTCAAGTGATGGATTTATTCCCGGTATGAAATCCCGCAATCTTGAGTGAGGTGGAATCTTGCCGTAATCCTTACCTGTTATCATCTCAAACAGAATATGCCCCAGGGAATATATATCTGATGTAGGATTAGCGAAATCTGAAGTTAAACGTCTATCTAAATTTATGGTTCCATCAATATCCTGTACGGGTTTTGTATAACTGAGAATTGATGAAGAACCAATCTGCCCTATCCCCTGTGCCATACCCAGATCAGAAAAGACTATTCGATCTTTCAGATTAAATAGAATGTTGGACGCTTTCAAATTATGATGGACAATACCCGCTCGATGAAGGGTTCCCAGTCCGATGGCAACGTCGCAGGCTACCCGCAATGCTTTTTCACGTGGATACGCTATACCCTTCTGGGTATAGGAGAGCATTTTTCCACGCAGACTGCCGCCAGGCGCGTATTCCATTTCAAGAATCATGCACTCCGTAGTATCGGTAAAATCATAAATTTGGAGCAAGTATGGATTGGGTTCAGGTGAATTCAATCTGGCAGCTAATTGATACTCAAACTTGAACCGTTGACGGCAATTAAAAAAACCAAGGTTCCCTGTTCCAATCGTTCCCTGTGAAAAAACTTTTATAGCCCGCTGAGCTTTTTCAGATGTTTTGATCACCCGGTACACTTCACCGCAGGCGCCTTCGCCCAACAGAGTATCTACCCGGTATTTATTAAGAATGATGTCACCAGATTGGTAGGTCATTTCGTTGTTCTCTATTTTAGAGATGTGATGAGTAGCTAATTTTTATTATGTAAAAGTATAGTACAACATTGCTTTTTATGTCTTTTTTATTCCATTCTCTAACGTTTGGCAAAACATGCAAAAAAGAGGCTGACCGATGAGGTCAGCCTCTTTAAGCTGGGTGGCTGAAGGGTTTCGAACCCTCAACATCCACATCCACAGTGTGGCGCTCTGCCGTTGAGCTACAGCCACCGTAAGCGAGCAATATTTTATCACAGCCCCTTATCAAGGGCAAGCAATCTACCCCATCATTTCTTTTATCGTTTGCGCTGCGGCTGAAACTGGCACCGTCTTTTGTTCCCGCTTTGAAAGGTCTTTGATCGTAACAGAGTTTGCTGCTGCTTCATCCGGACCCTGAATAATGGCAAAATGGATTCTCTTGCGGTCCGCAAATTTCAATTGTTTGGGCAATTTGACAGCTTCAGGATAAGTGACCACCCGCAGACCGGCTTTACGAAGGTCATTACCAATCGCAAACGATGCCGGAAGCAGTGTTTCATCAAATACGGTCACAAGTACAGTCTGTTCTTTCTTTGATTCAATGTTCACTTTACCGTACTTTTGGAGAAGAACGGTAATCATTACATCGCCCATGGCAAATCCTACACCAGGTAACGGATCACCGCCAACATCGCCAACAAGGTTGTCATAGCGTCCGCCTCCAAAAACCGCCCGTCCCTCACCTGAAGCGTCACGGCCTTCAAATACTGTACCTGTGTAGTACTCCAGCCCCCGGATAACCTGCGGATCAAAAACCACAAATTCATCCAACCCCATGGCTTTTAGAACATCAAAAAACCGGATCAATTCTTCAGACCGCTTCCAAAGGTCTTTATCTCCAAGCATCGCGCAAAGAGAATCAAACTGCTTTTCTGATAGGCCGCTTTCCTGGGCATAATCCTTCCATGCCATGGGTGACAGCTTGTCACGCCGGTCGATGATGTGAAAAACCATTTTACGGTCTTGCGGCTCAACGCCCAGTTCCCCGATCAGGGTATCCATCAAGCGGCGGTTATTTACGAATATTTTGACTTCGGAAGGTGTCAATCCAACGCTTCGCAGGAAGCTGGCAGCAACGGCCACCAGTTCGGCGTCAGCTTCGGGTGAGTTTACGCCCAGTATGTCGCAATTCCATTGGAAGAATTCGCGTGTCCGGCCTTTCTGGGGTTTCTCATACCGCCAGAATGGGCCAAATGACCACCAGCGTACAGGGAAAACCAGCTCATTCTGTTTTTGCGCGATCATTCGGGCCAACGTTGGTGTGAGTTCAGGACGTAATGTGATCTGATCACCCCCACGGTCAGAAAACACAAAAGATTGCTCTTTAACCAATTCTTCACCGGATTTTGCCGCGTATAATTCAAGCCGTTCAAGGATAGGTCCTTCATACTCTTCATAGCCGAATGAAGAACTAACATCATTTATCTTTTGATATAACCAGGTCCGGATTGACATTTCTTCAGGGTAAAAATCCCTGGTACCTTTAACGGATTGGATTAATTGTTTCATGATATTCTCCGGTCGTAAATATGCCCCAATTCTAAACCATGATTCAATAAATAACTTTATCCGGAATTAATGGGTTTCTGGTCACTTATATGTTGGGATAACTGGCTTACTGGAGTAAACTTGTGTACAATTGCGTTAAATATTGTTGCAAATGAAGAGAAATAGATGAATGCAGAAGAACTGATAGCGATAATTGATGGGAAATTGATGAATCCGGATGCCGA
>CAYOKC010000068.1:0-11982 GCA_964404415.1 uncultured Leptolinea sp.
TTGCCGCCGTCCTCGATGATTCCGGAGCATATCACATCGACTTTGCAGGGAATCCTCTTTATGAAAAGAGGTATGCCTGGGTCGGGGATTATGCCGACGACTGTGCGGTGGTCAAAACGGCAGCCAACTTGTACAACTGTGAAGTCATGGGCGTCCGGGATGGTTTTGACGGATTCCTGGGGGATTATGGCATCTTCCCGCTCGATCAAGCGGTGGTGCGCGGCATCCTGCCGCGCGGTGGAACGATCCTCGGTTCGGCCAACCGGGGTAATCCATTTGCCCGCAAAGTAGTACGAAACGGGATTGAGGTTGTGGAAGACGTCTCGCAACGCATCAAGGATAATATTGAAGCGTTGAAACTGGACGCGTTGATCGTGGTGGGCGGTGACGGTACCCTGCGCATCGCCCGGGAACTGTTCCCCATCGGCGTGCCGGTCATCGGGGTGCCCAAGACAATCGATAACGATATCGGCGGCACGGACTGCACTTTCGGGTACGACACCGCCCTGAACATTGCCACTGACGCGCTTGACCGCCTGCATACCACGGCTGAGGCGCATCACCGCGTGATGGTGCTGGAATTGATGGGGCGCGATGCCGGATTCATCGCGCTGACCGCCGGACTGGCCGGAGGGGCTGATGTGATCCTGATCCCCGAGATCCCGTTCACCATGGAGAATGTAAACGAGAAGATCCTGAAACGCACCGAACGCGGCACCCATTTCAGCATTGTGGCTGTGGCTGAAGGCGCGCGGCGGGTGGGCGGCGAGATTGTCGTCAGCCGCATGGGGGATGATGTGTACACGCCGCGCCTGGGCGGCATTGCCGTGCGCGTGGCCGATGAGATCACCCGCATGACAAAGATCGAAAGCCGGGTGATCGTGCTGGGCCACCTGCAGCGCGGGGGCACTCCCACCGCGTTTGACCGCGACCTGGCCACACGATTCGGATCGGCGGCGGTTCGGCTCGCAGCAGCCGGCGGGTTTGGCCGGATGGTGGCCCTGCAGAATACCCGGATCGTCGACATCAGCCTGGATGAGGCGCTTGCTCATCCGAAACGGGTGGATGTCAACTGCGACGCCATCCGTACAGCGCGTGACCTGGGTATCTCTTTTGGTGACAATCCGGTAAAGGGCTGATCAAACCCTGCTAATTCAGTAATAATGCAGCCGGTTGAATTTCTCCGGCTGCTTTTTTTATTCGAACTTGTGCAGGTTGGAGTGGAGCCCCGACTATTTTCCGTCTGGTTTTTGCAGATTCCCGACTACCGCCCCATATTTCGCCATCTTGCTCCCGGAAATGACTGCCAGGGGAATTGCCAGGGCTTCCGCGATTTCTTCACTGGTCGCGCCGGCATCCAGTGCCTGTTTGTAATGGTGTTCGATGCAGGGGATACAGTCAGCCAGAACAGAACAGCAAACCGCGATCAATTCTTTGGTCTTGCGGTCAATCTTTACCGGCTTCATGGCGCTTTCTCCAAACCGGTGGTACAGCTCTTCAGTTTCTTTTGTTAAAAACATATTTCCTCTTTCATTGTTTGACAGAATAAATTACATCCACCATAATACGGTATCGGAAAACACTTGTTGCCAGTGGAAAAACGATATTGAATATCGATTATTTCGATAAAGAGGAACCCCTATGGATTTGCAGCACCTGACAACCTTCCGGACCATCGCCATACTCGGCAATTTCAGCCAGGCGGCTGGCGTGCTGGGCTATGCCCAGTCAACAGTATCAGAGCATATCCGCCTTTTGGAAGCCGACCTTCAATCACGTCTGTTCAAACGCTCCGGGAATAAAAAGGTGGTATTAACCCCGGAAGGGGAACGCCTGTTAACGTACGCGCAGAAGATGTCCAACCTCGAAAACCAGATCAAGGCGGAAGTCAACCACCCGGAAGAACCCCGCGGGACATTATCCATCCGAATTCCGGAAACCGTAAGCCAGTATTACCTGTCAGGGTTGTTCGCCCGGTACCATACACGGTTTTCGGGGATCAACCTGGGCTTGATGGACTGCGTGTTTTTTGACCTACCAGAGGAGCTGAAAGCCGGTGTGGTAGACCTGGGTTTTCTGATCATTGACCATTATGCAGCCAGAGATCTGGCAATAGAGAAATTGCGGCCGGTGCCGCTGGTTCTGGTCACCTATCCGGGTCATCCGCTGGCGGGAGATGCGGATGTTGACCTTTCCCGCCTGAAAGATGGTCCATTGTTCGTGCCATCAAACGACTGCAGTTATTCACAAACCCTGGAGCGGGTACTGGTAGAACAGAAAGTTAAGATCCCACGCGTATGGCGGTTCAATTCCATCGCGGCAATGAAGAAAGTGTTGATCAGCGGTGTCGGTTTTGCCGTTCTTCCTGAGATCGCGGTGCGTGAGGAGGTGGCTTCTGGAGCGATGGCTTTGTTACCATGGAACGATCGGGAAGTGGTCACCGCGAATTTGATCATGGCCTGGCAGCAGAATAAATGGCTGGTACCGGCATTAAAATCGTTTATGGATATGGCGCGAGAAGAGCTTTCCTGGTGATCCCGAGTTCGGAAAACACATAGAAAAAACATATTTTCTTCACAGCTTATTCACATCCTGCCCCTAGAATACAAAATAACCCGATCGAAAACACGGCGGGAACAAAAATTACTTTTTGAAAAAACGTGAGGAAAAATGTTAAAGAAAATCACTTTAATGGGTATTACAGTACTGGTAACTCTCAGTATGATGGCCTTTGCGCCAATGTCCCTGGATAATTCCACAGCCACGCAGACCGATACAGGCCTGTCAGCTGAAGAGATTGCCGGATTGTTTAAGATGCGTGAAGAGGAAAAACTGGCGCATGATGTTTACCTGTTCCTGTTCGAGAAATGGGATTTGAATTCCTTCGAGAATATCGCCAGCAGTGAACAAACACACATGGACGAGATCAAGGTTCTACTGGATACCTACGGCATTTCTGACCCGGCTGCCGGCAATGCCGCCGGTGTTTTCACCGACCCTGAGCTTCAGAATCTGTATAACGACCTTACCCTGAAGGGCAGTGAATCACTGGCTGCCGCGTTGAAAGTCGGCGGGGCCATCGAAGAGATTGATATTCTGGACCTGCGGGAACATATGAAATCAGTCACACACTCTGATATCCAGGTGGTCTACCAGAATCTGGAAAATGGTTCAGAAAACCACCTGAAAGCTTTCAGCGGGTCACTTGAGAGGCAAACAGGCGAGGCATACCAGCCGCAGTACATGACCGCGGAGGATTATCAGGCGATTGTATCGGGTACAAATGGTAATGGTGTCGATGGTCATGGTACCCAAACCGGAACCGGAAACGGGAACGGCAATGGAACCGCCCCCGGGACCGGTGTGGGTACTGGATCCGGCAGCGGCTACCGCGGCGGACGAAAATAACAGACCAATATAATATCGAAGACCGGTGGATTCATCTCCGCCGGTCTTTATATTTAAAGCCTGGTTTTGATCACGCCGGCCAGCCGGTCCATACCGATCCGGATCTTCTCCGGTTCCACACCGCCAAAGCTGATACGCATACAGTTATCGTGGTTGTCACGGTCTTCCACAAAGAACTCGCGGCCGGGAACGTAAGCCACCTTTTTCGCTTGGGCATCTGCCAGCAAGGCGGTGGTTTTGACGCGCTTCGGCAGTTCCACCCAGGTGAACAGGCCGCCATCCGGATATACGGCCGAAACCTCTGCCGGCAGCATGGATTTGATGCAATCCATCATCACATCACGGCGTTCGCGGTGGATGTCGCGGATCATTTTCAAGTGCGGTTCATACAGGCCGCGGTTGAAGAACTCGGCGCAGATCACCTGCGCCAGCACACTGGCGTGTGAGTTGGTAGCTGTTTTCACATCATAGATCTTACGGACAATTTCTTCTTTCGCGTAGATATATCCCAGCCGGCTTCCCGGGGAAAATATTTTAGAGAAGCTGTTGACGAAGAGCGTGTTCCCTGTAGTATCAAACGCTTTAATCGGCGGAAGAGTTTCACCGCTGTAGCGCATTTCGCTGTACGGGTCATCTTCCAGGACCATCACATCATACCGGCTGCCGAGTTCAGCGAGCGCTTTACGGCGTTCAAGGCTGGTGGTGCGGCCGCTGGGGTTCTGGAAGGTGGGGATCACATACACCATCTTTGGGGAATACTGTTTGATCTTTGCTTCCACATCATCGATAACCAGCCCGTTATTGTCTGTTTCACAGGCGATAACGCGGGCTTCGAAAAGCTGGAAGATCTGAACCGCCTGAACAAAGGTGGGGGCTTCCACCAGAACCACGTCACCGGGTTCAAGGAATAACTGGCTGACCAGGTTCATGCTTTCAATACCGCCGGAGACGATCAACACTTCGTCCATTGACGCATTCAAGCCTTTGGGCGCCAGAAGCCGCTCGATGACCGCTTTACGCAAGTCTGTCACACCCATCGGATTGCCATATTGCAGCGCCTGGATGCCCCGGTTCCCACGGGTGAGAACATCATCGGCGATGGCATGGATCTGTTCCACAGGCAGGGCTTCGCGGGCGGGGGCGCCGCCGCCGAAGGAAATGGTCTCCGGATCGCCCATGGCCTCAAACAACTGGCGGATAACGTTAGCGGATGCCTGCATATTGGTAATGCGATTTGCGAATTTTGCCATGGCGATTTCTCCTAAACTGTGCACTTAAAAAAGTCTGGTATGGGAATTATAATCTGCTATAATAGAAAATAAGTACTAAATCTTGTAAAACAGGGAGGGAATAATTTTGGATGAAAGTGGAATTCTCACCATGGAAAATGCCGCCATGGAACGTTGGCGCCGGGGTGACCCGTGGGGCTGGACGGAGATCAGCACGGAAGACGTCACCTATTTTGACCCGTTCCTGGTCAAACCGGTTATCGGGATGGCTGAATATAAAACCTACCTGAAGCAGGCGGAAGGGAACATCAACTATCAGGTTTCAGAATTTCTTGATCCAAAGGTGGTTTTCTTTGGTAACACAGCCGTTCTATCCTACAACTACCGTTCCCGGGTTCTTGATACAGATGGTAGTGAAGTTGGACAGATGTTGTGGAATACTACCGAAGTGTATTTCAAACGCGCGGCAGACTGGCAGATCGCGCATACCCACTGGTCGTTCGTCAACCACCGGCTGCCTGATTCACTTGAAATCCCTTTGGCCGTGGAAATGAACCCGGTGAAATTTGATGGCATTCTCGATGAATTGATGACCCTCGAATCAGCCGCCATGGAACAATGGCGCACGGGCGATCCCCGGGGGTTCGTTGACCTGTACGCGCCCGGAATCACCTATATGGATTCGGGAACCCCGGTTCGTATCAACGGGCTGGATGCCATGAAGGCGGAATACAAACTCCGCGAAGGCAAAATCCAGTACGATGTGCAGGAGTTCCTCTCACCGATGGTTCAGGTGCTGGACGATACTGCTGTTTTGACCTATCGATTCCTATCCACCACCTTAAAGTCTGACGGTTCGATCCTCAAACGCATTCCATGGAACTGCACGGAGGTGTATGTCAGAATGGATGGGAATTGGCGGATCGTCCACAACCACTGGTCGTTGATCAAAGGGGAGCGAGTGCTTTCGTGAAGAATGGCAGCCGGGCAGTGCTACTTTTCGGGTAAGATTCTTTATATTTCTGATGTGACATAAATTCATTATTTTATGGACGATATGACCACACAATTTCACTGTGACGCGTTGCTGTTTGACCTTGACGGGGTACTGATCGATTCCACCGCCGTGATCCTGCGCATCTGGCAGGATTGGGCAGACAGGCATAACGTGGATATCCATGAGATCGAACGCGTGGCTCACGGCTTGCGTTCTGTGGAGACCATCCGCCTGGTAGCGCCCCACCTCGATGCCGAAGAGGAAGCCGAGAAGTTTTTCCAGCAGGAATTGACCGATTCAGAGGGCGTCACAGCGTTTGATGGCGCGCTGCCTTTACTTACATCACTTCCGGAGGAAGTCTGGGCTGTGGTCACTTCCGGACGGCATGAGTTGGTGAAGATACGCATGGGCAAAGCCGGCTTGCCGGTGCCCCGCCTGCTGGTCACTGCCGATGACGTGAAAGAGGGGAAACCATCGCCTGAGCCGTATCTGGCTGGAGCGAAAAAAGCCGGTGTGTCGCCGGAGAACTGCCTGGTGATTGAAGACGCACCGGCCGGCATTCAATCCGCGAAAGCTGCCGGTATGCGGGTTGTAGCTATTGCTTCCACGCATAACCGGGACATCCTTGAGAAAACCGGGGCGGACCTGGTGTTGGACAGGCTGGCAGATCTTCAAGTGAAAGCCGGATCAAATGGTTCCAGGCTGATCGCGGGAACCGGAGGCCGTTAGGCGATGTCACGGGCAACGGGACTGGTACTATGATCGGCGGTCTGTTTGCCCGCGACTACACCGGAGGCGCGTTCGTGCTGTTCGGGCGTGAGCATGTCATCGCGCTTGGATTTGTAGTACTGATTTGCGTCCTGATCGCCATGTTCCGCCGCCGGTGGACTGATAAGGGAAAGGCGGTCACCCGGTGGATTTTGTTTGCGGTCATCTACCTGTGCGAAGGTTCGTGGCAGGTGTGGATGTGGGCCATTGGCGCCTGGACGATACAGGGTATGCTGCCGCTGTGGTTGTGCAGCGTCACCTCGTGGACGATGCCCCTTTTGTTGATCTTCCGGAAACGCTGGTATTTCGAATGGGCGTACTTCATGGGGTTGATCGGGGCTTCCATGGCACTGTTGACACCTGATCTGATGCAATACGGTTTTCCGCATTTCCGGTTCATCGAGTTCTTCACCCTGCATGGGGCGATCATTATCGCCATCGTCTATATGACAGCCGTTGAAGGATTCCGCCCATATTGGAGGTCTATACCGCGCGTGGTGATTGTCACCAATATATTCTGGGCGTTTTGCGCGCTGGTCAACACGACAATTGGCAGCAACTACCTGTATACACAGGGGAAACTGCCCACCCCGAGCCTGTTGGATTTCCTCGGGCCCCATCCAACCTATCTGATCTGGATGGAATTGATCGGCGTGGGCCTCTGCGTATTGCTCTATCTCCCTTTTGCCTGGCGTGACCGCATTCAACGCGGAACAGGTGACTAATGAATCGTAACTGGGTGATAGTCTGCCATTCATACGATTGCCTTAAACCCACTATAATTGGAGTATCGCCACATCCAGGGGAGCCTGAAGGAGACGAACAATGCGGGAACTGAAAGAACCTCAAGATTTTCAATTTGAAGGACATTCGGTACGGGAGATACTGGATGAATCCAGCCCGTCAAAACCGGTTTCCTTAAAGGGCGCCGACCTGGCAGGGATCAATTTGCGTAACGCCAATATGGCAGATGCCAACCTCTGGGGTGTGAAAATGGTACATGCCGCGTTGACGTCCGCCAACCTGAAGGGCGCGTACCTGATGCGCGCCAACCTGATCGGCACCGATTTTAGCGGCGCGAACATGGCGGATGTCAACCTGATGGACGCCAACCTGATCGGCGCCAATATGGAAAAGACAATCCTGACCAATGCCAACCTGATGGGCGCCGATATGACGGTGGTCAACCTGGCAGGCGCCGATTTGCGGCAGGCGGACCTGAAAAATGCCGTTTTGAAGGGCGCCAACCTTACCAATGCCGACCTTACCGGCGCGGACCTGACGAACGCTGATATGAAAGGCGTTATCCTGCGCGGCGCGAAAATGAGCAACACCAACCTGAACAACGCCAGTATTGAAGAATCCAATGACGATGATACGCGGTCTAAAGAAAAACGTACGTCGTTCCTGGACCGTCTCTTTGGAGCGGGCGGAAAATAATGATATAAAAATCAACCGGCCGGAGAAATCCGGCCGGTTTTTTCAATCTCTATTTCGCCTCTAAGAACTCTGTCATTATACGGCTGAACTCCGCCGGTTTTTCCTGGAAGGAGAAGTGACCTACTCCCTCGATCACCTTGAAGGTGGAATTCGGGAAGGTGTCGCTGTACAACCGGCTGGCTTTCTCGCTTTGCAGATCATCCGAACCGTGGATCACCAGTACCGGCGCGGTGACTTTGCGCATCAGGTCACGGTAATCGTGGCGCTGCCCCATGCTGACGTACATGCCCCAGGTCATCCATCCGCCGGGCTCACCCTGTTCAATTGATGTGTCTTCCGTCAAATTCACAACCGAGATGTAATATTCGCCGAATTTCGCGTCCATATCGATCAGGTCCTGTTCGGAACGCGTGAACAATTTGTTGAAGTCCATGTAATCCTTCATGAAGGCGTCATACTCCGCCTGCTTGTCTTCCGGAAGTTTGGTGCGCACGCTGGCGAACAGGTCGCTATCAGCCTCCGGTGACGGCATCACCAGTGAATTTGCCGGAGAGATCAGGATCAACTTTTCCACATGTTCCGGGAATTCAGCAGCATACAAGGATGCCAGGAAGCCGCCCCACGAATGCCCGATGAGGATCAATTTCTCTTCACCCAGGATCTGTCGGACGCGTTCGATATCCGCGATCTGAGCACCCAACCCCAGAGCCTTATCGAGATTGGTCATGTTCTCATACATATTCTGTGAGGAGAAGGTATCAATAGGGCGGGTCGATTTGCCGCAGCCGCGCTGGTCGTAGTAGTTGAAGCGGTACGCTCCCGTCAGCGGTGCCAACCCGGCCATCGGTTCGCGGAATGGCATACCCGGTCCGCCGTGGACAATGAGGACAATCCGCCCGCTGCCTTCGGCAAAGTGGTACAGGCGGATGTCTTCTTCCACCTGCCAGTAATCCGGGTCGGCCGGCTGGGCGAGGGGAGTCAATGGGGCGCGCAGGTTTTCCCCGGCACGAACCATCCCCGGATTGTACAAAGGCTGTTGGGTCATCCACCAGAATCCGAACGCGCCGGCACCCAATAACAGGATCAAGACGATCCCGGAAATAACCAAAATTTTACGTTTCATTCCATATCTCCATTCTGATTGCTGTTCGAATTTCCCGGAACTCCCGGAGAGACCTGGTCCGCGTACAAACCGGTGATAGCCCCGGCCCATTCTTTGACCATCCGGCGGACTTCCGGCGGTTCCAGCACGGTGACGCCAGGGCCGTAGGACAGCGCGTGACTGGTGGCCGCGTACAGGTCCGGCGCGTTGAAGGTAACGGTCAGCGATCCATCCGCATGCTCTTCCATCGATTCCCAGTATCCCCGGGCGTATTGCGCCAGGTGAGCCATTTGGGGAGAAAAGTCCATTTTGACCCGTGTACCGGGTACATCCTGCCAGTCTTTGGCAATGTACGCGCGGAAATCAAAATCATCGGGCCGTGAAAATGTGCGGTTGGTGAGGGTGATCTCCAAAATCCTGTCTACGCGGAAGGTGCGCACTTCATTCCGCAAATGGCAGAAACCCACCGCGTACCACCAGCCGGAGCGGTGGAAGAGGCCGTACGTATCTACTTCGCGCTGCTCCCCGGCTGGATTTCGCCCGCTCTGATACGTCATGCTGACCCGCTGGCTGCACCGCGCGGCTGTCCGCAAGGTATCCAGGCGCGGGACAAGCATTTGCATATCGGCGCGGTTTATGCCGGTGGTTACCAGTGTGTTCTCTGCCCAACTGATCTCCTGGCGCTGTTCTGCCGGCAGCACGTTCATCAATTTCGCCCGGGCGCCCTGGGCGGCATCGAAGAAGGTCTGTCCCCACATCTCGCGAACTAGGCCGGTGCCCAGTGAAAGAACCACAGCCTCTTCCGGAGTAAAGATCAGAGGCGGCAGTTTGTACCCGGGAACCAGAGAAAAACCGCCGTAGGGTCCGCGTTCCGCGTAGACCGGCACTCCCATTTCATCCAGCATGCCGAAATAGCGGTGCAGTGTGCGAACGGAAACACCAAGCTGATTGGCCAGGTCAGCGGCTTTCTGCCCGGGCTTACGCTGGAGAATCAGGATCAGAGTGATGAGACGGGTGGCGGTTGTCGGCATTTTGTACCTCTCACAGCAATCTTATAGTTGATATATGTCAGATTATGACATATATCTAAAGAGTCTTTTGGCATGGGGAAATTTGATGTGAATAAAAAAATCTCCCCGCCATCTAGTGGAGGGGAGAAAATAAGGTTAGAACGGTTTTATAAATAGGTTAGTTCAATGAGGTGAACTGCAGATCGGGGAATTTTTCCTGGGTGTATTTCAGGTAGAACGGTTCATTGAACAGAGCCACATAATTGCTGTCAAAATCCTGGTACACATGCACGCCGGAGCGTTCTGAGATCTTTAGGATCGTACTTTCCGGTCCGGTGATCCAGCGGGCCAGTTCGTAACCGAGTGGTTCAATGGAGGTGTCCAGCGAGTACTCCGTTTTTAGCCTGGCCTGCACTACATCGAACTGAAGCTGACCCACCACCGCCAGCACCGGTTCACGTTTGAAGGCATCAATGTTGTGGAGCACTTGAACCGCGCCTTCCGCTTCCATTTGACGCAGCCCTTTAATGAATTGTTTCTGTTTGGCGATATCCGCGTTGCGAATGATGGCAAAATATTCAGGGTGAAAACGGGGAAGGGGAGGAAATTTGAATGGTTTGGCGGCGGTTAAAGTGTCACCGATTGCCAGGTCACCGGTATTGGGGATGCCCAGTACGTCACCCGGGTAGGCTTCTTCGATGATCTCTCGCTCATTGGCAAACAATTTATACGGGCGTTGAAGCCTGTGGATATTGCCGGATTGCGAGTGGACGACTTCCATACCGCGTTCAAATTTTCCGGAGCAGATACGCAGGAATGCCACACTGTCACGGTGCTTCGGGTTCATGTTCGCCTGGATCTTGAAAACGAAACCGGAGAAATACTCCTCTGACGGATCGATCAGCCCTTTATCACTTTCATACGGCTGCGGACCGGGAGCCAGTTCCACAAATGACTCCAGGAACAGGCGGACGCCGAAGTTGGTCAGCGCGCTGCCAAAGAAAACCGGGGTCTGTTCTTCCGAATACAATTTGCCCAGTTCGAATTTTATGTCCAGTCCGTCCAGCAATTCGATATCCGAGGCCAACCGGGAGGAGAGGGACGGTTTCAACTTTCCGCTGGAGAGCAGGGTGTCCAACGCGATGAACTCTTCGAGAGCCATGCGTTCGTTCCGGTCGGTACGTTCATACCGGTACAGGCCTTTTTTGAAGCGGTCATACACGCCCATAAAGTCCACGCCGTCGCCCACCGGCCAGTTCATGGGTACGGGTTGCATACCGAGGACGGATTCGATCTCGTCCAACAATTCCAGTGGTGGACGGGAAGGGCGGTCAAGTTTGTTGATGAATGTAAAGATCGGTATCCCGCGCTTGCGGCAGACGTCAAACAGGCGGCGGGTCTGGGGTTCAATACCTTTGGCCGCGTCCAACACCATCACGGCGCTGTCAACCGCGGCGAGGGTGCGGAAGGTGTCTTCTGAAAAATCCTGGTGGCCCGGAGTATCCAGCAGGTTGATCACCCGGTCGTTGTAGGGAAATTGCAGGATCGTGGACGAGATGGAAATCCCGCGTTCCCGTTCCATCTCCATCCAGTCAGACCGGGTAGTACGCTGGTTCTGCCTGGCTCGGACGTTGCCGGCCAGTTCGATCGCGTTGCCATACAGCAGCATTTTTTCTGTCAGCGTGGTCTTGCCCGCGTCGGGGTGCGAGATGATCGCGAACGTGCGGCGATTGCCGTAGGGTTTATCCATTTCAATTTCACTCATAGTCTTGCCTCAAATTTCTTGCCTTGTTCGGGATACATAATCCCAGAATATTCCGTTGGATGAAGTACCGGAGCCAGAGTCAATTCCTGCCCCTTTCCCGGATCAATGCCTGATCAAACACGGTAAATTCACATCAAAACAGACTTCCCTGAACAAAATTCATTGAAACCTGTTGTCAGAGAAATCCGTCTGTATGAATTCTGAATTGACTATTTTGGACTGCGAAGCGGTAAACGAAAAATGGTTCCCCCAACCATCGTGGT
>CAYOKC010000068.1:11992-18895 GCA_964404415.1 uncultured Leptolinea sp.
GCCGAGCCTATGGCAAAGAAACTCAATCCTTAATCATGCGGGTGATTTTACCAAAAAAAGAGCCATTTTTCATAGATTTTTCACCGTTAGCTGGTGATCCACAGAGATTGATACGGGGAAAGTTGGTATCTACCGGAGGTTTGCGGCTGGTTGGTTACGTTTTGCAGGCAAATGACGCTGTGCTTTCCATTTGGTGACGTCCTTTTGATGGCAAAGATGCTTTTGCCATGATCCAAAACTTCCTGGCTGCCGTACGGGTTGAATGCCGGTGAAGAGGCGCGGCGGTGGATTCGTTCTGCGTAACGAGAAAAAACCAGGGTCCGCATGAAAGACAGATTTGTCAGCTCATCTTCCAGCGTGTCCAGTTCCAGTTTTTGGCGGTTAATAGTTCGGTTGCGGCCGGTCAATTGAACACCTTCCTTCCAGCCGCGAGAACCGAACAGACTGTGGAAGTAAATACCGGGTAATCCCCGAATAGAAAGCATAATGGATTGTGATGCCATGAACCGTTCGATTTGAATATTTACCGGTTCATCCCCCTCAGGATTCGATAGAGCGTCAAAATAATTGATGTTCATTTCATACGGACTTTGCGTTCCATCCGGATTATCTTTATACGAGATCATACCGCCGTGATCCAGAGTTTGCTGAACAAGCCCGTCAATCTCTTCCGGTGACAATATTCCGCGGACCGGGTTCAGGCCGATACCATCATGAGACGCGAGAAAATTGAAGAAAGTAGTTTTATCTGAGGGAAGTGACAGGGTTGATGCCCAATTGGAAAGTGCTGTCGCGTCTCCGGTGCGCAGGGTGTGTAGAACCAGGGGGGGAAGGGCGAAGTTATACACGAGGTGGGCTTCATTCGCGCCGTCGCCGAAATACGAGATGTTATCCGCGTGCGGAACATTCGTCTCGGTGATGATCCGTACGTAAGGGGCCAGTTCTTCAAATACCGCCCGCAGCAGCCGGACTACGGCGTGGGTCTGGGGGAGGTGCAGGCAGGTGGTTCCCGGTTCCTTCCAGAGGAAGGCGATGGCATCCAGGCGGATGAATTGCGCTCCGTGAGACGCGTACCCGAGAAGTATGTCAACAATTTCAAGCAGAACGTCCGGGTTATGAAAGTCAAGATCAACCTGATCCGCGCTGAAAGTCGTCCACACCCGGCGCGGTCCGGATGGGGTTTGAAATTCTGTTAACAGGGGCAGCGCGCGTGGGCGGATGACGCGGGAGAGGTCAGGATTGCCATCCACTGTCATAAAGTAATTTTTATAAGGAGACTCATCACGCAGGAATGCCTGAAACCAGGCTCCCTGTACCGAAGCATGATTGATTACAGCGTCAAACATCAGGCGGAAAGACGCCCCAAATTGTTCCACATCCGGCCAGTCACCGAGGGCCGGATCAATGGCGCGGTAATCTTTCACTGAAAATCCATCATCCGATGACCAGGGATAGAACGGGAGGATGTGGACTGAACTGATCAATCCGGATAGATGCCTGCGGCAAAAGGTATCCAATGTTTTAAGGTGGGGTTGCCCGGGCGTTTGAACCTGGTCGCCGTATGTGATCAACATACAGTCGCGTTCCGATAGATCCGTTATCGAGGGCCGACGGATTTTCCCCCTGTACCCTTCAATGATCTCACGCAGACGCCCTTCAACGCGGGCAGCAATATCCAAACCGTACAGGCTGGCAATCAAACCGGGAATCGCCTCATTAATCATGAGGAAATTGTAGCCGAAATCAAATGCCGGCGTTTATCAATACAAAGTCCAGCTAACCGGGATAAACAGGCTATTTCGTGTTGAGAACGGGAGACGATGTCAGGCGTGTACCAGATAATCCGGTGACAGTTCCCTGTGGTCGATCGCGCAGCCCATGATCGCGTTCACCGCCCGTGTTAATACCGGGTCAACTTCCAGCATGCCGGTTGTCGGTTTACCTTTCTTTGAGACCAATTCGTATGCTTTGATGGCGCTGGTGATATACCCTACAGCCTGATCCGGAACGATCTTTTCCAGGTTGATGACAAGATCAAACGCGTGGGCCGCGTCCCACGAAATGCCGTAAAAATCGCGGACAAAATCGGAGCGGATCTTGTCGCCATCTTCACAGACCAGGGATGCCTCAACGTGGGTCAGGTTGCTGTTCTTCATCATGCGTCTGACTCTCACCGGGAAGGATTCCTGCAGGCGGACATGGAAGGTATCGGCGTAACCGGCCAGGACTGAAAAGCCGCTGCGCCCGAGAATTACGGTGTTCCCATGGACGGCCAGTGCTTCGAGGACGCGGTTCAACATTTCAACCATGTTATCGCGCCGTTTGTCCCGCTGCGCGTCGAACTTGGCCCAGAAACCCATCAAAGAGTCGTATTCCTTGTCGAATTCGACAAAACCGTAATTCCCCAACAGATCCCCGATGATCTCTTTATCGACAAAATGATAGCCCAGGTCTTCAGCGACGCGCCGGGCTACGTTATCCCCCTCGCTGCCAAAATCTCTGGAGATGGTGATGGTGGTCATAGAACACCTCCTTTTGAATTTGAACGGCAGAGGAAATACTCTGTTAATCCATTATAGCCACGAAGTAGCAGGGTTTCATTAAATTTAGCCGGTGTTTGTTAATGTAAATGATATAATCTTTCAGCAAATCGCAGTTTCATGGTGTGTTTTTATCTTTCCCCCACGCAATAATCCCCTTTTTGGCATAAATCAGTACTTGTACGTTTAGGCGCGCTCCGGCCCTGAATGGGCTGGAGACGCGCCTTTTTCACATCCAACTCCCGCGCACTATGGCGCGGCGGAGATATTTTTATTTATCCCTCAGGAGGACAAGCAATGAAGATTCAACTGTCAGACGGACGATCCATTCCTATTGAAATGCACAAGATACGCATTGTGCAAAGCACCCAACTGCCTCCCATCAAACGGCGCGCGGCAGCCATCAAGGAAGCGGGTTATAACACTTTCCTGCTGCGTACCCGTGACGTGTTCCTCGATATGTTGACCGACAGCGGCACAAATGCCATGAGCGACAACCAGCTCGCGGCCATGATGCGTGCCGATGACGCGTACGCCGGAAGCGAAAGTTTTTACCGGCTGACAGATTCCGTGAAAGAAGTCTTCGGGTTTGACTACGTGATCCCGGCGCACCAGGGTCGGGCGGCGGAACATTTGCTGGCCAAATCGTTCATCAAACCGGGTGATGTGGTGCTGATGAATTACCACTTCACCACATCCAAAGCCCATGTGGAGCAGGTGGGCGGTAAAGTACTTGAGATCTTCACCGATGACGCCCTGGTCACCGATAGTGACAAACCCTTCAAAGGCAACATGGACCTGCAAAAATTTGAAGAAGCCATCAAAACCTATGGTGCGGAAAAGATCGCCTATGTGCGCATGGAAGCCACAACCAACCTTATTGGCGGGCAGCCATTCTCAATGGACAACCTGCGTAAGGTCAAAGACCTGGCGTCTAAACACAAGATCCCGTTGGTATTCGACGGCAGCCTGATCTCAGAAAATGCCTATTTCATCCAGAGCCGCGAAAAAGGTTATGACGGCCGCTCGATTAAAGAGATCCTGAAAGACCTGATGAAATACGTGGATATCTTCTATATGTCCGGGCGCAAGAGCGCGGCTGTGCGCGGCGGTATGATCGCTACCAACCATAAGAAATATTATGACCAGATCCTCCCCTGGCTTCCTGTGTACGAAGGCTTCGCTACATACGGCGGTATGTCGACCAAAGAGATCGAAGCCATGGCGGTGGGCCTGCGTGAAATGACCGAGCAGGAAGTAGCCAGCAGCGGCGCCGATTTCATCGAATACTTTGTGGACCGGCTGGAAGAGAAGGGCGTTCCGGTAGTCACCCCGGCAGGCGGACTGGCCTGCCATGTGGACGCACGCCGCTTCCTGCCGCATATCCCGCAGCCCGAATACCCGGCCGGCGCGTTGGCCGCGGCTATTTACCTGGTTTCCGGCATTCGCAGCATGGAACGAGGCACGATCTCCACCGACCGTGACGCGCAGGGCAACGATGTGATGGCCGACCTTGAACTGGCCCGCCTGGCTGTTCCGCGCCGTGTGTACACAATGAGCCAGTTGGATTACGCAGCCGACCGTATCGCCTGGCTGCACAACCACCGCGATCTGGTGGGCGGATTGAAATTCATGGAAGAGCCCCCGGTACTGCGTTTCTTCTTCGGCAAACTGCAGACCGTCAGCCCGTGGGCGGATAACCTTCAGAAAGCCTTCATTAAAGATTTCGGTGAAGACTGCTAACGTTACTGACCAACGCCGAAAACAAAGTCTTCCCCATTTTCCTGATATTTGGAAAATGGGGAAGATTCTTTTAAGAGATAAATTGGTTGGAATGGAGGAAACTTTAATAACTTATTATTCACCGGCATCCGCCGCGCAGCGGAAACCCATCTGTCCGTCAAAATAATGCTCGCCCTTGCCGCTCGCACGCGCGGTGCCCCGCACATCTGCCGTAAGGCTGTGGGCTCCGCCTCCCCGGCGGGTGTGGAAATCCCCCGATACAGGTCCTGTAGGATCAGATCCGGCTGACACATTGTAATAATCCGGGGAATAGTAGTCCGAAACCCATTCCCAAACATTGCCTGACATGTTCAAAACGCCATACGGGCTCGCGCCCCTTGGGTAATCGTCAACCGGGGCGGTGCGGCAATAACTGCTATAGCCGCAGCGGGGATTGCGGGGATCATACTCGGGAACATGATTGCAGATAAAGTAATTCGCGTGATCACAGTCCAACACATTTCCCCATGGATACATACGTCCGTCTGAACCGCGGGCGGCTTTCTCCCATTCCGCTTCGGTTGGCAGACGTCGGCCGGCCCATCGGCAGTAATCATCGGCATCTTCATAAACGTAGATCAATGCGGGGTGGTGCTGATAATCCGGATGAACGGAGTATGGGGTGTAGGTCAGCGCGCTGGTTTCATAGATCTCTGGCCGGCACGAACCGGCAGCCATACAGGCGGCATATTGCGCGTTGGTGACTTCCATCCGGTCGATCCAGAATGGTGACATTTGCACGATGTGCTGAGGCTTCTCGTCATCATCCGCCAGATCATCCGTGGCCGCTGCTCCCATCAGAAAGGGTCCTCCAGGCACACAGACCAGTTCAGCGCCATCAGCCAGTGAAACCTGGATATCTCCGGGGTTGATGCATGATGGAAAGACTGGCAAAACGGCTTTCGCGAGGTTAGTGAGAGAAAACATCCATAGAACCATAACAACTGAAAAACCGGCTGTACTGATTTTCATGGGTCTCAGTCTCCATATAAGGGCCGATTGGTATGCATTTTGCATAAATGTAAATGATTGAAAATGAGTATAGTTGATTTATTAGAGTTGTATCCCGGATGAGGATTAATCTCAGAAACCAGGACCCATATGAAATTTAGAGACATATTCAAACCCAAGCCCAATAAATTCATGATCATGTTAGTGGAGCAGACAGAGATCACGGTCAAAGGACTTGATCTGTTGACCCATTATCTTAAGAAACGCAGTTCCAACGCGGCAAAAGAAATCGTCGCTACCGAGGGGCAGGCGGTGGAAATGCGGCGGATTATGATCGAAGAATTGATGAATACCTTTGTCACGCCATTTGACCGTGAGGATATCTTTGCGCTATCACGTGATTTTGATGAGATCCTGCGGTATTCAAGTACCACTGTCGAAGAAATGGAAATACTTGACGTCACCCCCACGCCGCAAATGCAGAAGATGGCTGACCTGCTGGCGGAAGCCGCCCGGGAACTGCACCTGGCTGTATTGAGGATTGAAGATAAGCATTTCGCGGTAGCCACGGAACACGCGAATACAGCCCGGCGCATCGAACATCAGGTGGAAACCACCTACCGTGAAGCCCTGGCGGATCTCTTCCAGGAAACCAAAGATATCAAGCATGTAATGACGGTATTTAAAGTCCGCGAGATCTACCGGCACCTGAGCAACGCGGCAGACCGCCAGGATCAGGCCGCCAATGTGATCTCGGATATCATCCTGAAAATAGCCTGAGGCGCCGGTGGACGGTCAGTTAATCGCCCTTATTGTTCTCGCATTAATTTTTGACTTCTTGAATGGTATCCACGATTCGAGCAACATCGTAGCCACCATCATATCCAGCCGGTCACTTTCACCGAAGTGGGCACTGGGTTTGACGGCTGTCTCTGAATTCTGCGGGCCGTTCCTCTTCGGGGTGGCGGTGGCAAAGACTATCGGTTCTGAGATCATTCCGCCAGCCCATATGACCATGCCAGTGTTATTAGCGGCTCTGGGTGGCGCAATATTTTGGAATCTGGCTACCTGGTATCTTGGTATTCCCAGCAGTTCATCTCACGCGTTGATTGGCGGTTTGATCGGCGCCGCGGCTGCCGGTGTTGGTTTTGGCGTTATAAAAATAGAAGGTCTGAACAAGGTTTTTATTGCCCTGTTTCTCTCCCCGGTGATTGGCCTGGCGTCCGGTTTCCTTTTCACCAAACTGGTCTACTGGCTGGCAACAAACGCTTCAATGAAGATCAATTTGTTCTTCAAACGCGCGCAGGTGCTGACCGGCATGGGCTTGGCGCTCAGCCATGGCGCGAATGATGCCCAGAAGACCATGGGTATCATCACTCTGGGTCTGGTCACCACAGGAACACTTTCAACGTTCGAAGTCCCTCTCTGGGTAGTGGGGATCAGCGCGCTGGCGATATCCCTGGGGACGGTCTCAGGCGGATGGCGGTTGATCAAAACGCTGGGCGCCGGATTCTTCCGCGTTCGGCCGGTTCACGGTTTCAGCGCGCAGATTACGGCAGCTGGTGTAATCCTGGGGGCGGCATTCCTTGGGGGTCCGGTTAGCACCACTCAGGTGGTCAGCTCGGCTATT
>CAYOKC010000068.1:18905-19938 GCA_964404415.1 uncultured Leptolinea sp.
GACCGGATTAATAAAGTGCGTTGGAACCTGGCAGGCAATATCCTCGCGGCCTGGTTGATCACCATACCCCTTTCAGGTTTATTGGCGGCTGGGATTTATGGTATCCTGCGGTTGATACTAAATTAAGCAGCCTCCATAACCCGGGATAACCGGGTAGAAAACACAATTCTTTCGAAATTCTGGAGAGTATATGTTTTTAATCCTGATCCTATCCATTCTGGGGATATCCTTTGCCATTGGATTCGCGGCATCCGGTATCTGGAATAAAAATTCAGTTCAATGGAAAGCGTTTCCTGCGTTCTACACGTTCCTGCCGGCGGTTATATCAATCCTCGTGTATTATTTTCTGCAGAAAACATGGTCTTTTGGATACCTATCTTATACCCAGGTGGATCCGGTTTTTCTTGCTGTGGGGATAGTGACCCCGATCGTGGTGTTCCTGGTCAACATTGTTCTCATGCGTTATGTCTTCCATTACCAGATGAAAGACGGCATCGACTGGCGTAAATCACTGCTTGATTTTCCGTTGAATGTGCTGGTAATACTGATTTTTATCGCCGGTGAAGAAATTGGTTGGCGGGGTTTCCTGCAAAAGTTACTGATAGATGAGTATGGCAAAGTAGCCGGGATCGTGATCCTGGGTTTGGTGTGGGGCATCTGGCACGCGCCAATCGCGTTAAAAGGCTACAACATGGGTTCGCATTTTTGGGCGGAAGCCTTCATTCTCTATCCATTTATGTGCGTCTGCCTGTCAATGCCAATGGCTGTTATTACCATTCAATCGGGGAGTATCTGGCCGGCCTTGCTATTCCACGCTGTTAACAATTCTCTGGGTGGAATCGGTTTGATGCTTTTTGACCATAAGGGTTCACTGATGGATATGCTCCCGAATATTTTGACGGGTGTTCTGCTTTTGCTGCCTTTCGCGTTTTTCCTGTGATATGCGGGAACCAGAAAAGTCCAAAACCGGATAAAACCCATATCCCCTCTTTTCATTGACAGGCGCGTTAATTATGGGATAATTTGCTCATAA
>CAYOKC010000069.1:0-16815 GCA_964404415.1 uncultured Leptolinea sp.
GAACGCCGGCCTCTTTTGTGCGATCTTCGAATACCGTCAGGAATGTAGATACTGAAGAAATTTGAACCTGATAGGTGTTCCCGGTGGGAACGCTATTCCAGGTTAACGCGGGTTGGATGTTCGTGAGCGCTCCTGCCGCCGGGGCGGCCAAGACCGGGGCAACCGGCAAAGAGGATTGTGAAATGAACGCGAACGGCGCGCTCCAGGATGTACTCCAGTTACCCGCCGCGTCTACAGAACGGACCCGACAGTAATACAAGATCCCCGGGGTAATCGCCGGCGGTTGATAGCTGGTTGACGTGATCACCGTTCCGCTTATTTCCAGGCCATCAGGCGAAATGAACACCGGGCTGGAAAAGTCTGAATTATCGTCATATGCAAACTGATACCCGGAAGCGCCGGCTGAGGCGACCCATGTAAAGAGCGGTGTTCCCAGCGGGGCGGCAAGATCGGCGGGAGAAACCAGAACCGGCGGTTCAGGCGGGGTAACGTCAAACACAAAATATCGGATCTCAGACCAATTCCCGAGCACCCCATTTGTTGTTAACCCGGCAACCCGCCAATACCATACACCTTCCAAAGGCAATGGACTTGCCGGTGTATAGGTGGTGTCATACAGTTCTGAATCGATCAGGTATGTCGCGAATGTGGGATCTTGAGAAACCTGTATCTGGTAGGTTGTTGCCTGTGGCACACTGTTCCAGATGAATGTGGGCATGGATACATTGGTAGCGGATGCATTGAGCGGCAATCCCAGTGACGGAGCCGGCAGCATGGTTGACGTCAGATTCACGATGCTGACGGACTGCAACACCATACCGGAATAACTGCCGCCCCAGGTCATCTGATGGGTGCTGTTATCCCATGTGTCATGGATATACACCGTCTGAGAAGCATCGTCATACCCTACGCCAACAATGGTATGGCCGGCCAGGTTGAGCATCACCGGATGCCCGGCATCTATTTCAGCAACATATTGGGCGAAAGAGAATCCCCCGGTTGCCTGATTGTCAGTTTTCTGGTTGTAACATTCAGATACGGTATATCCGCGGGCCTGATAGAAAGACCTGCGCCCCAGGCTGCCATCCGGTAAGCCTGCGCTGGCCATGTAATCACAGGAAAGGGGGGAACTGCCGGACGAATAGTTGTAGAACCTGGTGGAGCCGTCAACATTTCCATAGGTTGACTGGCTGGTATGCATATAGTCGCCAATAGCCGTGCCAAATGAATGCTGCGCCCAGCCGCCGGTAATAAATGGATCAGACGCCGTGCTTCCGTACTGCACCCAGTAATCATCTATGGAACCTTTTGATGTACGGCCGTCAACACCGTTCTTTGAGGCAATAAGGGGGTTGTTTGGATAGGTGCTGGACCCATCAGACCAGTTGGACCACATCCCATCCACCATGGGCATCACACCGCCGTTGGACGGGCCAGAGTACATATTGGGGAAACCATTATTGTCATAATACCCGGCGATCATGGCGCCGGAAACTGCGGAACACCCGAATACCCAGCGGTACGCCGGAACGCTCAATGTACGCAGTCCCTGGGCGGAAAAACCGCCCGGAATATCAACCGAAGCCCGTTCTGCTTCAAATCCGGAGGGCGGTTGCGGCGGACCGATGATCTCGATGCCTTCAAGGCTGGTGCCATCTGCCAGGGTCAATTGTTCATATATCGCATAAGCGCCAATCAGCGGGGCTTCGGTTGGAGTTGGTGTGGCGGTTACAGTCCCCGTTATGGTGGGGGTATACGTCAGCGCGGTGGGGGTAAATTCTGACGTGGGGGTCGCCGTGGGTGTTTCCAGCGGATTTTGAGGCAGCAATTCTGTTGGAGTGGGGGTGGGGAATTCCGTTGGAAGTTCAACCGGAGGTACTTCAGTGGGGATTTCAGTGGGAACTTCTGTCGGAACCTCGGTTGGAATCTCTGTCGGGATTTCCGCCGGTACTTCGGTGGGGATTTCTGTTGGAACCGGAGTCGGGGTCGGCGGGTCCTGGTCAGCAGGGTCCTGCGTAACCGGCTCTGTTGGAAGGGGATCCTGGCTTAATGGTTTCGCGGTAACGGTGGTGTTGGAAGAATATGCGGGGCTGGCTAACAGGCTGAAGATAAGAAGGATGATTGTCAGTGTGTGAAATTTTCGCTGGAAATAAATCATTAATACTCCGTCAAAAACCAACCATTAATAACATTTCGGGTGTCTACTGGTTGATCTGAATAAATCAACGCCAGTCCTATACAACAGGAAAAACCGATTTCTGATCCACCGGAAGGCGGTTGACAGAAATCCGGCAAAAAAAGGTCTACTTTTATAATCGGATATTTTGGAGAATAATACAATACACCTTTCAAAATAGAAAAGAATAAATGCTGTGAAATCCCTGATATGGAAACCAAAAGAGACAGTTACCCGAACTCTCAGGGTAACTGTCTCTTTTTATTCTTTCAGGATATCCCGGATTTTGATTATCTCTGGCTGGAATACCCGGTTACTTCAGTTCGGGTTCAATTTAAGGGTGGGAGGTTAATACTGGATTCACGCAATGGCAGGGAACTAACCGTTGACGACGCGGTCGCTGATGTTGCCGTTATTGCCTGCGCCGGAGACAAATAGGCGTAATCCAGGTACGAAAGCTCCCTGTCTAATAACCAGGAATTTAATACTCCCACTTTGCCGAATTTCGGGCCGGCATTGGCGATTGATTTAATCAACATTCCGTTAATATAGAATCCGAGTGTGGAGCCATTGGAAACCACTTTTATCCCAGTCCATTCGCCCGGATACGTTGCGTTTGTTCCTAACCAATATTTTCCTGTCAGGGAAGTTTTTACGGAATTGGTTATCTTTATAATACCGTAATAACACACATCCCCAAATATTTGATCCCGTCCCTGGGCGATCAGGAAAAGGTAACCATTTGTTTCATTATTTCCAGGCGATAATGGCCCGGCATGAACAAAAACACCGTAAATATTACCAACATAATCTGTACTACTGGGGGATGAATAATCCATGCTCATACGAGTTTCAAATGTGAAGTCTGAATATATAGCGTCATATGTCGCGTATGAAAAGTATCCGGGGACGGAATAATTCACACCCACCAGACTGCCGCCGCTTAATACCCACTCGCTGTTTGAATACACCCAATCGGCTGCGTCGGAATCAAACGTGGACGTGAATTCGGTGGATAGTCTGCGTACCGCGCTCCACGGTCCTGGCATACCATTCGCGTTTATTCCGCGAACCCGCCAGTATTGGTCGCCGTATAAGGCTGTCGGCGAGGTCCATGATAGAACACCGGACGCGAGCGTTATATCTGTCTTATCCAAACTGATGAAATTGGAATAGACGTCCACCTGAATTTCATAATTTACCGCGTTCGGCACGGAGTTCCATGTGAAAGTGGGGTACCGGTTGGTTGTCCAGCTTTTATCAGCCGGTGACGATAGCGTTGGGGCAACCGGTAATGGCGCCTGCTCAACCACGCGGCGATAGTTGCTCCACGCGCCCCAGTTTCCGGCCCCATCGCGGGCTCGCGCCCGCCAGTAATACAAAACGGCCGGAGTCATACTGGTTGGTTTGTGGTACGTCACCGTGATCGGGGTGCCGGCTGTAAATTCTGATGCCGGGCCTCCGGGTGTGTTGTAAACATGGCCAAAGAAATCGTCCATCTGGAACTGGTAGGCAGTGGCCCCGGCCACCGCGGCCCAGGTAAAGGTGGGGATTCCGGGCGCCAGAATGGTTCCTTCAGCCGGTCCGGTCAAAACAGGGGCGGCCGGCCCGACGGTATCCAGTGTGAACGTGCGCGCGGCTGACCAGGCACTGTTCTGGCCGATCGCGTTGATCGCCTGAACCCGCCAGTAGTACGGTCCATCCGTACCCAGCGTATCTCCCGGTTGGTATGTCAGGTCATACGTAGTAGCATTGACCACCGTTGTTGCAAATGTGGCCACTTTGGAAACCTGGATCCTGTACGATTCGGCATTAAGAACACTGTTCCATGAAAAAACGGGTTTGTTGTTATTGACATAAATACCTGTTGCCGGCGAGAGCAATACAGGAGCCGTTGGAACAGGCGGTACAATGGAAACAGACCGCGTGACTGACCATTCACCCCAGTTGCCGGCCACATCTCTGGCCCTCACATGCCAGTAATATGATTGCATCGCGGTCAATCCTGAAACGGGCTTGTACGATGTGACGGCGATGGGCATAACAGGTGACAGGCTGACGGGTGACGCGAAGTCTTCTGTCAACGCCAACTCAATTTCGTACGCATTCGCGCCGGTGACAGCTCTCCAGATAAAGGAAGGATTGCCCACGGAGGTTACTCCATTTAATGGAGCAGACAGGTTGGGCTCAGCCGGAGCCAGTGTATCCAGTGTGAAGTATCTTGCCGCTGACCACAATCCCGCGCCACCGGTGGCATTCACCGCGCGGACCCGGTAGTAATACAGGCCATCCGGCGTGATCGCCGATGAGGGAGTAAAGCTGTTCGTTGCCGTGTTGCCGGTCACTTCGGGGCTGGCAAACGATACAAGGTTATCGATCTGAATATCATAACTCACCGCGCCTGTCACCGCATTCCAGTTAAAGGTCGGGGTAGTATTGTTTGTTATGAATCCATTAGCCGGAGCGGTTACCACCGGAACTCCCGGCAGCGCGGCCTGAACGATGATCGTACGGGCAGCGCTCCAGTCCCCCCAGTTACCGGCAGCATCCCGCGCCCTTGCATGCCAGTAATATGGAGTACCGGCCACCATTATTAAAGTGGGTTTATGAGATGTGACCACCAGAGGAGTTCCCGGAACCGCTTCACCAGGAGTAGTGTAATCAATTGATGAGAATCCGCTGTCGGCGGAGTATTCATACTGGTAGGCATTCGCGCCCGGTACCGCCACCCAACCGAAAATGGGGGTTCCAACAGGAGTTGCGCCATCCAGAGGAGACGTTAAGGAGGGGGCAGCCGGGGCTGTTGTGTCAACATTCAACGCGCGGACGGCAGACCAGGCTCCCGCACCTCCGGTGATATTCACGGAACGAACCCGCCAGTAATACAATCCATCTGCTGCTATCGGGGAAGCTGGCGTAAACGAATTTGTCGCCGCGCTTTCGAACACCTCAGGGCTGGCGAAAGTCGACTGGTTGTCAATTTGAACATCATAACTGATGGCGCTGGCAACAGCATTCCACGAAAAAACGGGGTTTGTGTTATTAGTGACCAGTCCGTTTACCGGGGCTGTGATCACCGGCGCGGGTGGAAGAGTTGCCTGAGGAATTACGTTCCATATGGTGCTCCAATCACCCCAGTTGCCGGCCATATCGCGGGCTCTGACCCGCCAGGAGTAGGTGGTTCCCATGGTCATCGCAGGTGGTTTGTGCGAAGTGACAGCCAGAGGCGTTCCGGGGTAGGTGTCGCCGGCTGTACTGTAGTCAACGGAAGCGAACGCGTCAGATGAATACTGGAACTGGTAGGCATTGGCGCCTGCCGCGGCACTCCAGATGAAGGTCGGCGTGCCGATAGGTGTGGCGCCGTTTACAGGTAACGCGATCACAGAAGCGGCTGGCGCGGCTGTGTCCAGTGTGAAGGCCCGTACCACTGACCATGGGCCTATTCCGCCGGTCGCATTGACAGCACGGATACGGTAGTAATACAACCCGTCCGGAGTGATGGCGGAAGAGGGTGTGAAGCTATTGGTGGCTACATTTCCTATTGCTTCCGGAGTGGCAAAAGTAGCCTGATTATCGATCTGAACGTCATAACTGGCAGCGCCGGTTACAGCGTTCCATGTAAACGTCAGGGTCGGATTATTGGTGATCGAACTGATGGCCGGAGCCGTCACCACGGGAGCCGTGGGCAATGCCGCCTGGGTGATAATGGACCGGATCGGGGTCCATACACCCCAGTTGCCAGCCAGATCGCGCGCGCGCGCCCGCCAGTAATAAGTGGTTCCCACAGTCATGTTGACAGTGGGTTTATGGGTGGTTACAACCAGCGGTGTACCGGGGTAGGTATCGCCGGGGGTTGAGTAATCAATGACCGCGAAGGTGTTGTCTTGTGAATACTGGAACTGGTAGGCATTGGCCCCTGCGGTAGCAATCCACACAAACGCGGGCGTCCCGACAGGGGTGGCCGCATCCAGTGGAGCATATAGAACAGGCGCGGCCGGCGCCATGGTATCCAGTGTGAAACTGCGCGCGGCTGACCATGCTCCCGCGCCTCCAGTAGCGTTGATGGCGCGGACCCGGTAATAATACAAACCATCCGCCGCGATTGGCGATGATGGGGTAAAGGTATTCGTGCCGGCATTACCCGTCACTTCCGGGCTGGCGAAGGTGGCCAGGTTGTCGACCTGGATATCATACGCGGCAGCTCCGGTAACCGTGTTCCACACGAATATAGGGGTTGTGTTGTTGGTGACCAGACCCACCGCGGGCGCTGTTACCACGGGCACACCCGGCAGTGTAGCCTGAACAATGATTGTCCGGGCAGCACTCCAGTCACCCCAGTTGCCGGCCGCATCACGCGCGCGGGAACGCCAGTAATAGGTGGTTCCCACGGTCATATTGACAGTTGGTTTATGCAAAGTGACGGTCAGCGGAGTACCGGGGATGGTATCTCCCGGTGTGATGTAACCATCGTCGGTGAAAGTGTTATCCGCTGAATACTGGAACTGGTACGCGTTGGCGCCGGTTACCGCTACCCAGACAAAGATCGGGGTGCCGATCGGGGTGGCGCCATCAACCGGTGCGGACAACACGGGGGCTGCCGGAGCTGCCGTATCGAGCGTAATGGCTCTCGCAGCCGACCAGGCGCCCGCGCCGCCGGTGGCATTCACCGCCCGTACGCGCCAGTAATAAACACCATCCGCGGGAAGCGGGGTAGAGGGGGTAAGTGTTGTGACGGCGGTGTTTTCAAAGATTTCAGGGCTGATGAACGTGGAGATATTATCTATCTGGATATCATAGGTCGCGGCGTTAGCTGTAACATTCCAGGTGAATGCCGGGGTTGTATTGTTGGTTATAAATCCTATCGCCGGAGCTGTCACCACCGGTACGCCCGGAAGGGCAGCCTGTACGGTAATTACCCGTGAGAAGGTCCATTCGCCCCAGTTTCCGGCGGCATCCCTGGCCCGTACATGCCAGTAGTAGGGGATTCCCGCCGTCATATTCACAGTTGGTTTATGCGAAGTGACAGCCAGCGGTGTGCCCGGATACCCGGGGCCCGGGCTTGAATAATCGATCGTGGTAAAAGTAACATCTGTTGAGTACTGGTACTGGTACGCGTTCGCGCCAGTAACCGCTTTCCAGCTGAAAGTGGGTGTTCCTACTGGTGTCACGGCATTCAACGGAGAGATCAGAACAGAATCGCCCGGGGCAACAGTATCCAGTGTCAGGGAGCGCGTTACCGACCAGGCTCCCGGTCCACCCGTGGCGTTCACGGCACGGACACGATAGTAGTACAAACCATCAGCCGGCAAGGGTGATGAAGATGAATATGTATTTGTGGCGCTGCTGTCAACAATTTCCGGACTGGCAAACGTTGACAGATTGTCAATCTGGATCTCATAGGTCGCGGCGCCGGTCACCGCGTTCCAGGCGAAATCAGGGTAAGGATTGTTGGTGATCGCGCCAACAACCGGAGCGGTCACCACCGGAGCGGGCGGCAGGGATGCCTGCACATTGACCCAGCGGGTTACGCTCCAATCACCCCAGTTTCCATACGCGTCACGCGCCCTTACCCGCCAGGTGTACACAACACCGGTGGGAATTGCCATATCCTTATAGGATGTAGTTGTGATCGGAGTATCGAGGGATGTCGAAAAAGCCGGGGGGTCCGTCAGGAATCCGTCGGTGGAGTATTGGAACTGGTACGCATTGGCGGTTGCCACTGCCGTCCATGTGAATGTGGGGATACCAACAAACAATGATTCCGCCGCCGGCAAATTCAACACAGGTGCGGCCGGCCCGGTGGTATCAATGATGAAATGGCGTACCTCAGACCAGGGGCCCGCGACAGACGCGGTGTTCAAAGCGTGAACCCGCCAGTAATACTTTGTCGCGTCAGTCATGCCGGATGCGGGAACATGGCTGAGTATTCCCGGATTTTTGAGTTCTCTCTCGAAATCCGCGCCTATAAAGGTAGGATCGCTGGAGATCTGCACCTCATAACGCGCGCCGTTGTCAACCGTGTTCCACGATAGTGTGGGAGTCGATGAATTGACTACCGTGCCGGAAGCCGGGGAGGACAACTGGGGAGCCTGTGGAACAGGCGAATCGGTGGTAAAAGAGCGGGTTGAACTCCAGCTTCCCCAGTTACCCGCCGCGTCACGTGAACGGACGTGCCAGTAATATGTGACTCCTCCCGCCAGAGCGGAAGGCTTCATAGACGTAGAAGTGATTGCCGCGCCATCTTCAGTTGTTGGATTGGAATACACAACCGGAGCGGAAAAACCAAAACTGTCATCGACTTCCAGCATATACCCGGTGGCATCCGGAACTGCATTCCATTCCAGGGTGGGTGTGCCGTTTACTGCTGCGCCATTAGATGGAGAAGTTAATAAAGGTCCGTCCGGCGCGGTGGTATCAATGACAAAGGTAAAAACATCACTCCACAGGCTTTCAATACCTAGAGCGTTCTTTGACATAACCCGCCAGTAAAAAACTCCTTCGGGTAAACCGGCATCAGTGTAGGCAGCGTCACTTATTAGTTCATCCCGGGCAGCAGCCGCGAAATCTGCTGAATCGGAGATCTGGATACGGTATTGTGTTGCTGCGGTCACAGTATTCCAGGTGAATGTGGGCGTGGTGTCGTTCAGGTTGGCGCCAACAACCGGAGCCGTCAACTTCGGGGCAATCGGATTGGGCAACGGTTTGGTATACAACATCTTATTGGGTGAACCGTACGCCATATTGTTGAGCTTGCCAACAACGGCATTTCCCAATAGAGTACTGGTGATCGTTGACGGGCTTGCCCCAGGATTTGCCTGAAGGAGCAAAGCTACCGCGCCCGCCACATGCGGAGACGCCATGGAGGTACCGTTAATAGTGTTATATCCGCCGGTAAACCACGCGGATGTAATCTCCGTTCCCGGCGCGAAAATATCAAGGCATGAACCATAATTTGAATAATGTGCTGGCGAATCTGTCAGATCAGTGGCTCCCACCGTTATGGCCGAAGGCGCGCTTGCCGGTGAGTAATAGCAGGCATCATCGGTAAAATTACCGGCAGCCACAACAAAGGTTATACCGGAAGCAATTGCCGCAGCTACAGCCTTGTTTTCAAGGTCACTGTAACCACCCCCCAGGCTCATATTGACGACCGCCGGGCTCTGGTGGTTATTCATTACCCAATCGATACCCGCTAAAGTCTGTGATTCAGAACCTTTGCCGCTGCAATTCAGTACACGAACACCATGCAGGGTCACATTTTTAGCCACACCATACGTTGATCCGCCGATCGTACCGGCCACATGTGTTCCATGGCCGTTACAATCAGACATGGTGCCGTCAACCGCGTCGAAATCCATGACAGCTCGCCCACCAAATTCTGGATGTGAAGCCAGAATGCCGGTATCAATAACATAAGCATGAACGCCGGTTCCGTTGAGGTAATATGTGTAATTTCCATCCAGGCCGGAAATCTGGTCAATGCGGTCAATGCCCCATGTCGCGTTGTTCTGAATAGTATTGATCTCAATATCATCATTAATTGAGACGATTTGATCCTGCTTGATATAGTCAATCAATGGGTTTTGGCGAAGTTGCTTTAACGCTGAGGGAGAGAGTTTGGCCGCGAAACCAGTCAACGCGGCGGTGTAGGTATGTTCTATTGTGCCGCCCAGCGATTCTACGGCTGTGACGTCTGATCCCATTACAGAAGAAGAGTCCAGCCCGTCAGACATAGATCGGATGACATTGTCTTCTTTATAAACAACGATATATTGGTCCGGAATCGCGTTTTCTTCCTGGATCTCAAACAGGGGGACCACTTCAGGCAATTCCGTTTGAGTGGGTGTGACTGTTATAGTTGGAGTCGGAGATGGAGAGGCTGATTCCATTGGTGTCGGAGTCAGTGTTGGTTCGAGGGTAGGCTCGATTGTTAGCTCCAATGTAGGTACATCCGGAATCACCGTTGGCTCTTCTGGAATAGCTGTAGGCTCTTCAGGAATAGCCGTGGGTTCTTCGGGTACAGCCGTCGGTTCTTCAGGAACGGCTGTAGGCTCTTCAGGAACAGCCGTCGGTTCCACCACTTCAGTAGGAACCGGGGTGGGTTCTTCATCCTGAGCTCTAACCACAGCCGTTGATGAAACAGCCGGAGAGGCAAAAAGGCTCAACACCATACTGATGATCAATAAAGAGGATGATACTTTTTCTAAATTTCGTTTGACCTTCATTATTTCCCTCCTGCTACAACAAACATTAAAATTTCAGTTTTTATGGTCATTTAATCTCCGGCCAGTTGAATTTGAATCGGTTTTCGTTATTTATTACTACGGAATACTCCCCAGGTTGGGTCAACTCCAGGGGAATGATCAACTTGAAAGGGGCAAGACTTTGAATACAGATCGAATCCTCATCCCATAATGAATAAACTGATAAATCTATTAATTGATCGGCATATTCTCTGTCAGAAATTTTGGTTCTTAATATGTGACATGGTGTGGGTAAATTTCCCGAGATGATCACCATTCCATTATCAAAGTCCACAGAATCAATGAAAACCTTTCCCTCTTTCATTTTTGAATCTTCGGGGGCAGGTTGGGCTTTATCTAAAGAGGTAATTTCTATTCCCGGTTGAGGTTCTACAGAGTTATCAATTGCCTGAGAGGGTTTAACCGGTAAATCCTTCATCGATGTTGGTTCAATCAGTGTGGGACTGGTTGTCGGCATAACTGTGACAGTTGCCTCTACTGGTAAGGATGTGGATTTAACATGATCATCCGCCTGCGCTGTTTGGATTTTCCCCCCGGCGCAAGATGCCATGATGAACATCAGTCCAAACCATGCAATCTTTTTTAACATGCTTTTCTTCCGAAGCCGCCATTTCCGGGCATCAATGATTTCCCCCAGACGGCACGCATTTACTGTTCTATGTATCGAGATTATACGGGATTCGGTATGGAGTAACAAGTGGATTTGTTGATCAAAAGCAGAAAATAACCAGAACATGACAGATTGTTTTTTTCAATCAATATCTCAATCTGATCCCTCTCACTCGGGTGCAGCCAACCTCGCCCAGTCAACCGAAAAATTCTGGAACGGTTCGGCGTGATCCACAGAATACACACCCACCCGGCCAGACTTGAACAGTGTGTTCGTCAGTGTATACACCTTTATATTATTAATGAAGAATGTTAGCGTGGTGCCGCGGGAAACCACTTTCAGCGCGTTCCATCCGTTGAAATTGACAGGACCAGAAAGATATCCGGTGCCGGTCAGCGGTTTTCTCACCCCGTTTACCATCTGGTCAATGCCGAACTGGGCCAAACCTACCCCGGGGGCGGTCAACTTCTGCCCGATGTGGAAATAATACCCGTTGACGATATCTTGTTGAGCGTTGAGCGATTCTGAGCCGAATAATATCAGCCCGTGGTCATTGCCAACAACGCCTGTTGGCAAACCGGTATCATAGCCCATTCTGACACGGGCTTCGAATGAGAAATCGGAAAAATAACCATCGATCACTGTGCTGGATGACAGATTGACCGCACCGGCTCCGGAAGTTGACAGGCTTCCGCCGTCCACAGTCCACACGCCACCAGTGCGGTGCAGCCAGCCGGCTGAATCACCGGCAAACTCAAAACCAGCCAACACCGTCAATTTTCGCGCCGCGCTCCAACTGCCAGGCTTGCCATTCAAATTAAGAGCGCGGACCCGCCAGTAAAGATCGCCCACCGGAAGGTCATCCGCGAAGGACAAGTTCAACTGGTTGGCAGATATAGTGACTTCGTCTTTCAACAGTGACGTAAACGCGGCAGAATTGGATACCTGAACCTCATAATAAAATCCGTTTAGCGAAGACGTCCAGCCAAATACGGGCCGCCGGTTTGTGGTAAATGACCTGTCAGCCGGATACGATGGCACCGGGATGCCCGGTAAGGCTGCCTGAATGGTGATGCGCCGCGCGGTTGACCAGCCGCCCCAGTTGCCGGCTGCGTCACGCGCGCGCGTGTGCCAGTAATACGGCACCGCCGGCGCCATAGTTGGAGGTTTGAAATTGGTCAATGTGATTGCCGCGAGGCCGGAAATTGTTCCATCGGGTGACGTATAAACCGGGCTGCTGAAGTCAGCGTCATTATCATACTCAAATTGGTACGCCACAGCACCAACGGGGGCTTTCCATGAAAACACCGGGGTTCCTGCCGGCAGCAGGGCATTGTCTGTGGGGGCCAACAAAACAGGCGCGTCCGGAACCACAGTATCCAGTGAAAAATACCAGACCGTGCTCCATGTTCCCGGCTCATTTTTCGCGTTCACCGCACGCACGCGCCAGTACTGTCTTCCCTGTTGTTCCAAAGGAGTTGACGGGGTATACGAGGTAGCGTCACCCGTGAGAACAGAAGATGTAAACGTAGTTGTATTGGAGAACTGAAATTCATACCCGACCGCCCCGGAAACCGCGTTCCAGCGGAATTCCGGCGTGGGATCGTTGGTCAACTGGCCGTTGACGGGGGATTTTTGCACCGGGATTCCCGGAATGGGCGGCAGGAGGCTTATGGTATTCACATTCGACCAGCCGCCGGTGTTACCGGCCGCGTCAACGGCCCTTACACGCCAGTAATACAGGGTCAGGGGTGTTAAAGCAGCCGGCTTGTAATACGTGACTGTTAATAATGTACCGGTTGCAGGCACAGGACTGGCAAATGTTTCGTCATCATCGATCTCGATCTGGTAATACTTTGCACCGGGCACAATGCCCCAGGTGAAAACCGGTACAAGGCGGCCGTTTGCGGATCCATTGACCGGCGCGATAAGTGACGGAGCGGCCGGCGGCTGGGTGTCAATGGTGAACGTCAACGAACCAGACCATGAACCGGCTTCGTTCGCGGTGTTGACCATCCGCGCGCGCCAGGAATAGCGCCCGTCCTTCAATGCTTCCCCCGCGTACGGGATCGAATTGGAGGATGATTGGATCGAAATCACGGATCCGGCTGGCAAAACCGGAGTTATTTCCACTTCATAGCGGAGGATGGACGCTGTTTCTTTGACTGTGAACACCGGGTTGGTGCTATTGCTGATCAACCCGTTTACCGGAGATTGCAAGACCGTTACAGGAGGAACAGCCGGTTGCAGGGTAAACGTACGTACTGCCGACCAGTTGCCCCAGTTGCCCGCCGCGTCACTCGCGCGCACCCGCCACTGGTATTCCTTTAATATGGAAAGGCCTGCGGGCTTCGTGTAGGCTGTTGTCAGCGGAACTCCCGGAACTGTGTCGCCAGGGGTGGTCAAAAAGATGTGTTCCGGATCGGAAAAATGGTTGTCGTCCATCTGGAACTGGTAATATTTCGCGCCAACAGGCACAGACCACATAAAGAACGGAATGGTTCGAATACCTTTCGCGTTATCCAGCGGTGCTACAGGGTTTGGAGAAACGGGCGCGGTTGTATCCACGATGAATGACCGTACCGCGCTTCCGGGGCCGGCTTCGTTATTCGCGTTGACGGCCTTTACGCGCCAGTAATACACTCCGTCAGGAGGCAAACTGGATAATGTGAATGTTAATACGTTCCCGATCTTTTCAGAAAATAAAGGAGATAGGAACCGTATATCATTATCAACTTCAAGAATATAATCCGCCGCCAGCGCCGTGGCTGACCAGGTAAACGCAGGTGGAGTGCGTGTATAAAAAGAAGCAGCCGGCGAAACCGGAACGGGTGCCGCCGGGATCAATGGGAGAATTGTGAAGGTTTGTGTATCCGACCACATCCCCCAGTTTCCAGCCGCATCACGTGACCGGACCCGCCAGAAATACGGGATAAGGGTGGATAACGCGGGTGTTTTGTACGAAATAGAGGTTATAGGCGTTCCCGGAACTGAGTCGCCGGGTGTGATGATGCTGGGATCTACAAATCCGCTTTCATCATCCAGTTCAAACTGGTAGGCATTGGCTCCAATGACGGCAGCCCAGGAAAAGACCGGAGTGGCTCGTAATGTGGCGATGTTATTTGCAGGGGATACCGGTTTTGGCGCCAGTGGAGCCTGTGTATCGATAATGATGGAACGTACCGCGCTCCACATACCCGGTTCATTATTTACATTAATGGCCTGAACACGCCAGTAATATAAACCGTCTGGAATATCTGAAACAGGTGTAAAGGTTAATATCGAGCTTCCCAATGTTTCATTTATTGAAGGGGCTGCAAAACCAACCGATTTATCCAGTTGAATGTGGTACTTTTCACCTGAAAACACACCATTCCAGGCAAATTCAGGCCGGGGATCTTTGGTTAAAAAGCCAGTTGCCGGTTTGACCGGCACAGGCGCCACGGGTACAGCAGGCAGCAATGTAAAACTGCGTACCGCCGACCAATCACTCCAGTTTTGAGCGGCATCCCGGGCTTTAACCCGCCAGGAATATGTGACCATGGGTTTCAGATTCCCCGGCAGGAATGATGTGGTTGTTATCGGTGTTCCGGCAACCGCTTCACCCGGTGTGGAATAGAATACCGGACCGGTAAAGCCGTTGTCATCTATCTGGAATTGATAAGCATTTGCGCCTGTAACCGGAGTCCAGGTGAAAGCCGGGATTGCCCGTAGTGAGGCAGAATGATCCGCCGGTGATAAGGGAACAGGCGCGGATGGGGCAATGTTGTCATACGTAAAATTCGCGGCCGGGCTGTAGTCCCCGGTGATATTTGAAACATTCACCACTGCCACCCGCCAGTACCACTTTCCATTATGAGTTAGCAATCCATCCATCACCGGCGCGGTACAGGTATCATCCAATTCGTCCAGCGTATGCAGGTTTTCGCCGGTAAAAGTAAGGTTATCCGAAATCTGAATCAGGTACTCAATCGCTCCAACTGAACAAGTCCAGGTTAATACGGGAGCTCCTGTATTAATTGACGAACCGGAAACCGGTGAAGTGAGTTTGGGGCCGGGAATTTTCACCGCGTTCATATGGATTGCCCGTAAATCACTCCATGCGCTCCAGTTTCCGGCGGCGTCACGTGCACGTACATGCCAATAATAGTCTCCTACCGGGATGGTTGGCGGGGTGTGGGCGACTGTTGTCAATACCTGGGATGTGTAAAAGGGAGTAAAGGTAGATATGGTTGAATCGGTAGCGGATCCATATTCAAACTGATAACCTGTGGCGGTTAAGGACACCTTCCAGATAAATGCCGGTGTAGAAAATAGGTAACCTGTTGCCGGTGAGACGAGAACCGGCGATAGTGGAGCCTGTGTGTCCAAAATGAAAGTACGCGCCGCGCTCCATGTACCCGCTCCCCCGGTATGGTTTCGTCCACGCGCACGCCAATACCAGATGCCGTCTGCCAATGGACCGGTTGGGGTTGTATTTAAATCAGTCCCCGAATTGAGTAATAATGAAGAAGAAGGGAAAACGGCGGAAGTAGATATCTGAACTTCATAGGTTTCCGCCGTGGCTGCAGCGTTCCAGGTGAGCACCGGCAGTGCGTTGACTGCCGCGCCTGGTACCGGACTGACCTGTACCGGAGCTGCCGGCAAGGAGGTTTGCAGAGTAATTGTCCGCGATTCACTCCAACCACCCTGGTTTCCCAGCGCGTCAAACGCGCTCACATGCCAGTAATACAGGGTTTCTTTGGGAATTTTTATCGGTTTGAATGAACTGACCGCCACTACAGACTGACCGTACACCGCACCGGTCGAACCATCGGTCAACGGAGAAACAGTTGCGCCATTGTCAGCACTTGTGCCTATTTCAAACAGATAGGACTTTGAATCCCCGGAGCCTTTCCAGGTGAAAACGGGTATGCTTAGGGGTGTGTTGTCCGTCAATGGTGAGAGTAAGACTGGCGCAAGCGGCCCGGTGGTATCCATGATGAAAGAACGGACTACGCTCCAATTTCCTGCACCCCGTGTAGAGTTGACAGCCCGCACTCTCCAGTACCAGGTGCCATCAGATAGGGCGGCAGTAATGGTATGTGTAAAAGTTCCAGCGGTTTTTCGTGATTCTTCCTTCAATATTCCTGTAAACTGGGCATTTTGCGATATTTGAACATCATAAAACACACCACCTGGCACACTATTCCATGCCAGCGTGGGGTTGATTTTGAATGAAGCACCGGCCGCGGGCGAGATTTGAACAGGAGAGACGGGTATAGCCGCCTGGATGATCAGAGTTCGCGCTTCACTCCATTCACCCCAGTTTCCCAGTACATCTTTTCCGCGAACATGCCAGTAATGAGGAATTTCGGGCAGTAAACCTACCGGGAGATAGCTGGTTTTTGTCAACGCGGGCAACCCGGTGACAGATCCATCCGGTGACGTCAGGATCGGGCTGCTGAAATCCTCCGTATCATCCACCTCAAACTGATAAGCCACTGTTCCAGAAACAGGTTGCCAGGAAAAAACAGGAATACCTACCGGTGATGCTTCATTGACGGGGGAAATAAGGGTGGGAGCCGCGGGACCCTGTGTGTCTACGGTGAAAACAAACGGTTTACTCCAGGTTCCCTGTGCAGGGTCGCCGTTTGAATTAGCCGCTCCTACCCGCCAGAAATAAGATCCGTCAGGCAGATTGGAATCAAGCGTATAAGTAAATCCGTTCCCTGTTTCATCTTCTAATAATTCGGTAAATTCATCATCTGACGCGAGTTGAAAGG
>CAYOKC010000069.1:16825-19341 GCA_964404415.1 uncultured Leptolinea sp.
CATGACGACGTTCCCAAGCTCGTAATGTAACTGGGCGAATACCGGTTTGGACACATTGGAAATGACTCCATTGGCCGGTTTGACCAACACAGGTGCGGACGGTACTTCTGGCATTATTGGACTGGTAAACAACAAGCGGTTCGGAGAACCGGAATCCAAACCGTTGATAATGTCTTTTGTGGAGTTGGAAACCAGCCAGGCTGTCACATCGGCGGGAGAGGCGGATGGATGGGATTGCAGAAACAAAGCCGCGGCTCCAACCGCGTGCGGCGCGGCCATTGACGTTCCATGCCGGATTTCAACACCTCCCCCCATCGAGGTGGAGGTGATATCAGAACCGGGCGCGAAAATATCCAGGCAGGATCCCTGATTGGAATTCTCGGCAACGGTATCGAATAAATCAGTGGCGCCAACAGTGATCACCCCGGGGATCCGGGCAGGGGAGTACTGGCAGGCATTGCCATTCTCGTTACCAGCCGCGGCGATGTAGGTGATCCCTGCGGCAATCGACCGGTTGATGGCCAGGTCTTCCGCGTCACTGGCGCCGCTGACGTAGCTCAAATTGACCACCGCGGGTTTGACATGATTCGCGGTGATCCACGGCGGCAATAATGGATGAAACCGAACCTTTGCCCTCGCAATTCGTCACCCGCACCCCGTGTATGGATGCGGCTTTCGCCACACCGTATGAGCCGCTGCCAATGATCCCGGCCACATGCGTGCCATGACCATAACAATCGCTGTATCCGCCGTCAACCGTGTCAAAATCGTTGCTTGCCCGGCCGCCAAATTCGGGATGGGCAGAGTCAATGCCGCTGTCCATCAGGTACACATTGACCCCCGCGCCGGACTGGTAGTATGTATAATTTCCGTCCAACGGCAGGTTTTGCTGGTCAATGCGGTCCAAGCCCCAGGCGGGTGACGTTTGGATGGAATTTATAGAGATATCATCCGCCAGCCATACGACCTGATCGGCCTCGATGAACGCGATATTTGGATCCTGGCGCAGTAGATCGAGCGCTTCAACTGAAAGTGACGCGGAAAATCCGTTGATCACAGAGGAAAACCGGTAGTCAACACTCGCGCCAAGCGCGGAAATATCATTGATCTGCGCGGAAGTTTCCGCGCCGGCAGCTTTATACACAACGATATACCGGTCCGGTATGGTTTCCACCCCCTGCGGTTGGATCAGCGGAACAATGGGAGGAATTTTAGTCGCCGTGAGTGTGGCTGTGGGTGTGGCTGTGGGTGTGGCGGATTCCGTCACGATGGGTGTGGAAACTTGAGTTTCAGTGAATGCCGGTTCTGAAGTTGGTGTCTCTGTGGCTGTTTCTGTGGGGACAACCGGGATTTCAGTGGGGATTAAAGTCGGTTCAACAGTGGGAGTATCCACAATTTCGGGTGTGGATGTGGGTTCTTCAGGTATTGGAGTAGGTTCAGTTGTCGGGATTTCTGTTGGAATTTGTGTGGGTTCAAAAGTGGGGGTGGCGTCAATTTCCTGCGCCTGAACCGCGATGGGATTAATTAATAAGGAAAAGGCAAACAAAGTGACCAGGATAGCAGGTAATGGCAATACCCTTTTCATTTTCATGGGCGATTTCCCTCTACCGGGGTTGTCACACGCGGATTTATAGGACCGTGCTGACATTGTCCGGAGGTGGAATGGCATAACCCCGCTATTACTTGTTTCGACGCCAGCACGATCGGTGAATTACATACAGGTTAATAATAGTATAAATCGAAAGAATCCATGCGCTATTTGTGGTTGGTTTTTCTGTGTGTTATAGTCTTTATGAGTGGTGACCCTGATTCAAATACTACTCCAGAGACGGGTCGTCAGGATAGGCTAGTTTCTTCATCACTAATTTTATAAGCACCGCATATTTAAATACGTGGCGGATAAACAGGAGGGAATATGTATCAACACGCATTTTCTTTTTTATTGATAATGATCTCTATTCTTGCACCAGCTCCTCCGCAGATCGCATTCAACCCGGTAACAAAAGAGTGCGGGGTGTATTGGGGTGGTGATGAATATGCCGATTATTCTTTCCCTCCTCCGTGGGAAACTCCTTATGGTCTAGAGATCAAAACAGAGAGTGGTGTTTATGATTGGGATGGAGGAATGGATAGCGTTAAATCTATATGTGAAAAAATGGGTTTCACTTATATTGAAGGGAATTTAGGTCCATTAAAGGGAGAAAAACGATGGTTACCTTTAACGTGGTTTTACATAATTATTTTTGTGGTTCCAATAATCCTGGTTGTAGTAATAATGTGTGTTTTATTTAACTTGTTCTTGAAATTTCTTGTGAAGAGGCATAATTCAAATCACACATGATTGAAAAGAATTTTGCGAGTAGGGTGTGTTGACCGCCCAATCACGCCACATTTCCACCCACATATTTGATGTTTATTTTCGAGGAGCGGTCAACGCACCTGCACCCACCAATCCAGTATCGTGAACTTTAAAAAAGCATGACCATCACACAAATGCAGCCTTGTGACCAATCTCA
>CAYOKC010000070.1:0-1562 GCA_964404415.1 uncultured Leptolinea sp.
AATGATATAGATTGAGCCAGCTATCATGGCAAAAACCACCACAATGATTCCCAGAATAAGAAAGATGGACAGGCCCTCATACCGCACACCCATCAGATAACCGATCAGGCAGAAAACCGCTGAGCCGATGACCGAACCCAAAACCTCAAAAATCGCCGCGCCCAGCAGGGATGAGTTCTTGTAACCTTCGTTCAGGCAAAGAACGTGACGGTTGGTTAACTGGAAGATATTACCCGGCAGATACTTGGCCACCTGGGTGCGCCCATAGATCGAGTAGATCAACGGCATGGGTTTTCGCGGTTCGCCAAACCATTCCAATAACAATTTCCACGATACTGCAGGAATGCCGGTATCTAGAAAATACACCAGGCTGCCAATCAGTATGATAACTACCAGATACTCCGGGCTAAGGAGATTCAAACTCCAAACCTTATTGGTGTAGAAGCGCTGAAATACAAATAACAGAGCCAACACCGAGAGGATGCTCGTGCCTATATCAATGATCTTCTTCAGGGGGATTTTCTTCATGATTTTATGTAATGAATGTAAAAAATCACCGTCCCCCGTATTTATTTCTGTGGGGCGAGAGGGGGTCGAACCCTCACGATGTCACCATCGACGGATTTTAAGTCCGTTGCGTCTGCCGATTCCGCCATCGCCCCATGCGATTGCACTATTCTACCCCAATCATACCCTCCGTCAAGAGAACGGACAAATAACGGGTATATGCCTATCCCTCTGTCGCCGGGAACATTGTTTTCATCCACTTGGCGTAACGGGAACCCAGGTGCACCAGCGGTGACGATAACTCCGCCTCGATCCTGCCCTGCCCGAGAACGGCTTTCAACTCATCCGCCGTCGAAAAAGCAGGCACACGGATCCCTGCCTTGCCAATCTCGATCATCGTATGCGAATCTGATCCCGCAGTGCCGGGTTTCCCGTGCTCAGCGGCAAACTCAAAAGCCTGCAGATTCCACTCCGCCCGGTTGCAGCGTGCGTTGAAAACCTCCACGGCATCCACAAGGTCAATGATCTCCAACAGATCATTGATCTGCCAACCCCGGTGCGGGTCAAATGGGTGGGAAACACTGATGAAAGCACCCTGGTCTCGCAGACGTTTGATGGCCTCTTTGGGCTCCAGGTCACGCGGTACTTCTTTGGTTACAAACGAAGCGAGCAACTCGCTCTTGCTGGTTTGTACTTCCTCCCCCACAATGATCAAATCCGGGTCTAGTTCCTTACAACGGAGAGCACCCCGGATGGTGTTATGGTCAGTGACGATCAATCTGTCAATACCTTTGGCACGGGCGGCAGCGATCAATTCTTTTGGTCGCACGAGGCTGTCGGGAGACGCGTCACTGTGACAGTGGAAGTCAACTTTGTAAAATTCTTCGGTCATGTATGAACCCTGTGATGAAATGAGATACCTGTATTTTCGCTTACCGCATTGGATTATACCCTACGCAATTTATGCATCCTACCGCGTGATAGAATAAATAAGCTGAATATAAGTTCCTCTCTTATCTTTTTTGGAAAGAAAACAATGGATTCTCTGAACAATA
>CAYOKC010000070.1:1572-19185 GCA_964404415.1 uncultured Leptolinea sp.
GTTTTTCATCCTGAAGTTGCCGCCGCGCTGCGAAATCAGAAGCCGGTTGTTGCCCTTGAATCAACGGTCATCACCCATGGTTTGCCTGTCCCCACCAACCTCGAACTGGCAAGAGACATGGAAAAGGTAGTCAGTGAAGGCAATGCCCTGCCGGCTACCATCGCCGTTCTGGGTGGACGTGTACACGTCGGCCTTGAATCGGCTGAACTTGAGAGTTTATCCACCGAACGTGGTACGCATAAGATCAGCGCGCGTGATTTTGGCCCCGCGGCCGCACGTAAATGGAATGGCGGAACTACGGTTGCCGCTACATTGATTGCCGCCAAGAACTCCGGGATCCGGGTTTTTGCTACCGGCGGTATTGGTGGCGTTCATCGCGGTTCCAATTTTGACATTTCCGCCGACCTGATTGAACTGGGCCGCAACCCGGTTGTTGTCGTCTGTGCCGGCGCGAAATCCATACTTGACCTTCCGGCCACACTGGAAGTCCTTGAAACCCAGGGCGTTCCGGTGATCGGTTATGGCACAGACGAGTTCCCGGCATTCTTTTCCACAACCAGTGGATTGCGCGTGGAATGCCGTGTCGATACCCCGGAAGAAGCCGCCGAAGTCGCCCGCGCCCACTGGCAATCCGGGTTAAAATCCGCCGTTCTGGTTGTCAATCCCCCTCCCGCGGTTGATGCCATCCCCGCTCAAATTGTGGAAGCCTGGATCGCCCGCGCCGAAAAAGACGCGCAACTGGCGGGTGTGCATGGCAATTCGGTCACACCCTTCCTGCTCACCCGGCTAGCAGAGATCAGCGGTAATGCCACATTGAAAACCAACCTTTCTCTGCTTAAAAACAATGCCTCCCTGGCCGCGAAAATAGCCTGCTCCCTTTTCCCGGATAAGAAACTAACAGTCTAATAATAATCGACTGAAAAAAACACCCCCTGAGTTGGATGTCTCAGGGGGTTGTTCTTTTAATTTTTACGGTATCAGGCCGGAAGGTGGTGTGCCCGTCACTGTGATGACGATGACATCCGGCGCCTGGGAAGTAGCCGTCACCTTTTCGGTTGGCGCCATTAATGTGCGGGTCGACTGTGGCGTTATCGTCGGCTGACGCGTATCGGTGACTTTAATGACCGGTGTTTTGCTGGGGATCGCGGTGGCGGAAGGCAGCCTGGTGCTTGTCGGCGCTGTGGTCTTTGTCGGAACGGGAGTTCGGGTAATTGTAGGAGCATCTCCGGTTACTGTGAACACACCACCGGTAATATACTGGGTCCCCAGGAACACTTGCACTTCATATTCACCCGGAAGCCAATCCTGGGCGGGGGGGAGACAGTCAGTGTATCCGTAGCCTCCGGTACCGCCATCCCATGGTTTTGTTTCATCGCAGATGATAGTTTCACCGCGTTTCCAGATAGCCGTCCATTGTGACCCGTCTGTCATCTTGTCATAACTGAACGTGCCATATACATGCGTGATCGGATTGGCAAATTCAACCAGAGGATCAACAGGTAAATTTCCTTCTATTTTCCGGCTGAATTGCAGGCTGCTGAACACCGCCAATGGATCAGGAGTTTGCTGCCCGGTGAATTTTGACAGGTATTGCGTGGGCAGCAACGGTGTCGGTGAGAACATGGGAGTTAATGTAATCGTTGGAGTAAATGTTATGGTAGGTGATTGGGTAATTGTGGGCGTCTGTGTGATGGTCGGTGTAAGCGTAATGGTGGGAGAAGGCGGAAACACCCGGTAAATCACCGGTCGGGCGTACTGGTTTAGCGAAAAGGCGACAGCCGCCAGGATGACAGCCAGAATCACCATCCGCCAGCCGCGCATGATCATATCGCGCCGTTTGCGGAAAAACATCAGTTTTGAGCCTGAACGGATCGAATTCCATCCGGCAATGGCAGCTAACAAACCGCCGATGACGGAGAGGAAGAAAAGTACCTGTAAGGCGGTTTCTATGTCCAGGTTAAGTGTAAAAGGCATACCAGTTCCATGAGAAAAATGATTTTAGATTATAGCACGTCCCCTTGAATAACCTGTTTTACGGCCAGCATGGTGTAAAATCTATATATCAGGGAGAATCTGGAATGATCCTACAACCCGGCACGGTTTTAAATAATCGATATAGAATCATCTCCGTTCTCGGCCAGGGTGGGATGGGTGCCGTTTACCGGGCAGTTGACGAGCGACTGGGGAGTCCTGTTGCTGTAAAAGAGAACCTTAATCTCGCCGGCGAATTTGCCCGGCAATTTAAACGGGAAGCCGTAACCCTAGCCAGCCTTCGCCACCCGGCTTTGCCCCGGGTAGCTGATTATTTTGCCTTCCCAAAACAGGGACAGTACCTTGTTATGGACTACATTGAAGGTGAAGACCTTCGTCAACGCATTGAGCGCGCAGAACGCCTGCCTGACCGTGATGTGGTTCTGATCGGTGAGGCAGTTTGCGAAGCGCTTACTTATTTACACTCCAGGGTTCCTCCGGTGATCCACCGGGATATCAAGCCGGGAAATATCAAGATCTCGCCCAATCAGCAGATCTATCTGGTTGACTTCGGTCTCGTCAAACAGGATTTTGGCGATCAGGCCACCACGACCGGCGCCCGGGCGATGACACCCGGCTATTCGCCTCCTGAACAATACGGCACTGCCCGAACAGATTCAAGAACCGATATCTACTCTCTTGCGGCTACTCTGTATGCCGCGTTAACTGGTTCCATCCCGGAAGATAGCATCACCCGTGCTACCCGTAACGTTTCACTTACACCGATTCTCAGTCTGGCTCCGGGCGCGAGCCGTCATCTGGCAGCGGTGATCGAAAAAGGGTTGGAATTGAACCCGGACGACCGCTACCAGAACGCCGATGAATTCCGCGAGGCTTTGCTGGCTTCGTTGGAGTTGACCCAGAGTTTCATCCCTTCTCCCAGGGTCTCCGCCCCGCCTCCCGATTCTATTGACAGTCTGCCGTTGGATAGCAATCTGGATGAGATCTATTCACCTGCTCCAGATCTCCCTAAACCAATCACCCGGGAAGAATCCCCCATAGTGTTTCCTCCGGAAAAGAAGAATAAGACACGAACCAAAGCCAGAGTGTTATTTACATCGGCTGTAGTGTTATCCCTCATGGTGCTGGGTTCCTTTTTCATTCCCTGGCAGAATCTTCCGTCATTTGTTAAAACCACGGCTCCAACCGGGACTTCAACCCCCAGGCCGAAAAGTTCACCGGTAAAGAAAACCAACACATCTGTGGCGCAGGTAAAGAAATCACCCATCCCTACAGATACAGAAGTTGTCAGTATTATTGTCACAGAACCTGAACCTACCGAAACAGAAGAAACAGAAGAAACAGAAGAAACAACGGTAGAAACACCTGAAGAAGCCCCCGTAGAAGAGACAGTGGATGCTCCCACAGAAGTGGTCATCATTGAAGATACACCCACCGCGGTCCCTCCAACAGCCACGCCGGCAAACCTTTTGGGTGGCAGCGCCCAGATCGCCTTTGCTTCCGAACGGTCTGGTAATTTTCAGATATGGATAATGAATATTGACGGCACAAACCAGCACCAGATCACCGGTCTGGCAAACGGCGCCTGTCAACCGGCCTGGTCGCCGGATGGCAGTCAACTGGCGTTTATTTCACCCTGCAACGGGAAAAAAGACATCTATACCGGTTCCAAGATCTACCTCACGGATGCTGAAGGTAAAAAGATCTGGGCTCTTCCCATTCCACTAAATTCCGCGGGGGATTTCTCTCCAACATGGTCACCGGATGGAAAAATGATGGCCTTCGCGTCCTTGCGAGGCGATAGTAAATCACATATATACATTTATTCATTCACCGATTCATCAGTCCGCCAGATAACCAGCGCGGCCTATGGTGACGTGTCACCTGCCTGGGCACCCAGTGGATTGCAGTTAGCTTTCGCCAGGCAATTTCCGAATTCCCAGATCTGGATCACTGATCTGACCGGCAAACAGCAATTCCAGTACAGTCCCAGCGGGGCAATTATCAATAACTGGCCGGAATGGAGTACGGATGGATCGGTACTGTTCTATTCACAAATGAGCCCAGACGCGATCGTCCCATACCTCGTTGGGCTTTCGTACGAAAACCGGAACAAAAACCTGGAGATTCGCATACCACCCATAGGCTCCGAGGATATTGGTCCGGTTGTTCAACCGGCTCTATCACCCGATGGGCAATGGTTTACCTTTGAAGGTTGGCCCGATGGAGAAAACCATGATATTTACTTACTCTCCATCGACGGGGCTACCAGAAAACGCCTGACAACGGACAAAGACCATGACTTTGGCCCGGTCTGGAGACCGGTAGGAACGCCAGCTGCATGACGCTGGAAAATGGGCAGGTCGTTCATAATCGTTACAGCATTTCGGAAGTGCTGGCCAGCGGCGGTATGGGTACCGTTTACCGGGCACGGGATGAAAGCCTGGGTATCGAAGTTGCCCTGAAAGAGTTTCTCCCTGGAAAAATTTCCGTTGAGCACCAACGACGGAATACTGCCCTCATCGCGGGACTCAATCATCCGGCTATCCCGAGGGTGACAGATTCCTTTGTAACCGAATCTGAAAGTCAGATTCTGGTAATGGATTACATCCCGGGTGACGATCTTCGATCTCTGGTGGCAAAGAACGGACCCCTTGCGATTGGCGCAGCCATCAATATCACATCGACAATCGGCTCAGCCCTCCAATTCCTTCATAAACAAAATCCCCCGGTTATCCATCAGGATGTTAAACCGGGAAATATCCGCATTACTCCAGATGGAAAAGCCGTACTGGTAGATTTTGACCTGGCCGCGGAACTCATTGATACTCACCCGGGACAGACTACCAACGATCAGGGACTGACACCGGGTTTTGCCGCACCTGAACAATATAACCGTATGGCGACTCCGGCATCAGATCAGTATAGTCTGGCAGCAACATTATTCTTTCTGGTGACAGGTGTTGTGCTGCCTGATGGGATCTCACGCGCTTCAGGCAATTCCGGCCTTCCAGAACAGGCTGTCTCCCGCATTTCCATCGACCTTCAAACCTGTTTGAAAAAAGCCCTGCAAATCAACCCGATAGACCGGTATTCCGACGTGCAATCTTTCATTGACGCATTATCGGCATTCGCTCGTACCAATCCTGGACTGATATCATCTTCAACTACACGAAACACAATGCCATTGCCAAGAAAAAAGATGAATACCTGGATCGCGGCCGGACTCGGGTTTGCCGCCGCGCTGGCTTTGCTTATCATCGCCGGCTGGTTTTTTACCAATCAAAATTCCAGGCTCGTTGTTCCGCCTGCGGTTAACGATCTTGAGACTCCAATTCCCCCAACAGAGATGCCTGCGCCGGTTCTGGAAGAAGTCACTGCCACAGAAACGGCTGAAATTTCTCCCACTCCATTACCTGCCGCTCCTGACCGAAATAAGCCCACTCCTCTGGGCGGCTTATCCGGCACCTTCGCGTATGTCTCTGAGAAGACCGGCCTCCCCCAGATCTATATTGGATCAACCACATCAGGAAACAGCACGCAGATCACAAACGTCTCAGAAGGCGCATGCCAACCGGAATGGTCACCGGATGGGATGAGGTTGGCATTCATTTCACCCTGCCCACCAAAAGCTGATCTGACCGGAAAACAAGAACCATACAGTGGATCAGGTTTGTTCCTTCTGGCGGTCAATGACGGACAGATCATCCCTATACCCTCCCCTCCGGGTGGTGACATCGAACCCGCGTGGTCACCTGACGGTTCGATAATCGCCTATACCTCGATCCGCGCGAATTTCCCTCAGATCTTTATCTTCGAAATTGAAACTGAAAACACTATTCAGCTCACGGATACCACCGGAGGCAATAAACAGCCAGCCTGGTCGCAGGATGGTAAACAACTGGCCTTCAGTTCCTACCGGAAAGGTTCCTGGCAAATTTGGGTGACGTCACCGGATGGCAGCAACCCTATGCCGTTTTCGGTACAAAATAACGGCGCCGCTTTTTCCGCGGATTGGTCGCCTGACGGGAAAACCATCGTCTACAGTCAGACCAATTCATTGCGCCTGGTATCAAGATCCACAACGGACGAGGATGCGCAGGAAGTTGTGCTAAATCCCCGACTAACCGGCGCGGCCAATCCGGATGTTTCTCCCGACGGGCGTTGGATCCTCTTTGACTCAAAAATTGGCGGAAATTATCAGGTCTACCGTATATCGATAAATGGATCCGGAGCGGAATCCCTCACTCCCGGTGATGAAATCTCTTATCACCCGGTCTGGAAGCCAGTCCATTAACCGGTTTTCAATTTTCCAACAATTGCCTGGTTTTATTCCGGCTGTTCCGTCTCATTACGTCCAACACCCGTGGTAGTACGGATGTGTACAGGCGGTAGCCAATCGGGTTGATCGGGTAATCCCAGGCGCCAATTGTACGCACAACTTCGCCCCCATATCCCTGCTTGAACCGGAATACACCGGATAACCGGTCATTTTCTGTGAACTCATCCGGCGCGCCCCACATGTCGTATATGCTTTTTCCCTGTGATTTGGCCAGAAGCATACCCTTCCATTGCAGCAGATGGTTTGGCATATAGTCACGGTGTAACGCGCCTGACATTCCATACAGGTAATGGGCTTTCTTTCCAAAATAGATCACCCAGATGGCGCTGACCAGTGTCCCCTCTACTTCGGCCTTCAAACAGGATGCCATTCCACCAAAGGTTAATGTGGACCATACCTGCCGGTAATAGTCCCACGTACGGATGATAAAACCATCACGTGCCGCGGTTTCAGCATACAGCCGATATATCCGTTCCCATTCCGGTTCCCTGGCTTCAGAGACGATCACTCCCTTCTTTTCAGCCAACCGGATGTTATAACGGGTTTTCTGATGCATCCGTGCCAGCAGGGTTTCTTCAGGGGCGGTCAGGTCTATCTCAACAGTATTCCGGAACTGGATCTGATCCTGTGAGAAACGCCAACCGGCGTTTGTTAGATAATCCCTTACTGCTATTCCACACAGGTCAGCCTGCTCAGACGGTGTACCGGGAATTCCCCGTCCGACTGTCAGGTCCGGATCGATCTTGATAAGCAGCGCGTTTTTCTTTCGAGCGGCAACGATCAGTCTGTCCATAACATCCTGATATTGAGCCGGATCGTTCCAGTCAACCAGCGGGCCTCTGGGAACATAAGCAACCGATGCCGGAATTCGCCCCGCGGATCGTGTAAGCATCATGGCGGCTGCCGACGGTTTACTGTCACTTCCGGGCCAGGTAAGAAATTCAGGTCTCCAACCGACAGGCGCTTTTATTCGGGACCACTCTTCCGTTTGCATAAATGTGGCACCCGGTAGATCTTTTATTATTTCATTCCATGCAGACATGGTCATCCCCCGGTTAATCCCCGACTTCTAAGCATTCGCCACCGGATCAATTTGTATAACATGGGTTGGTATACATAATCATACCCCGGGCACGAACGATAGATCCGGCCGCCCAGCCCGCGTTTGAAGCGGTAAACTCCCCACAGGCCGTCCGAGCGGGTTTCAAAGCCTGCTTCCAGCTCTTCTTCCGATGCATCCGGAATACCCCACAAATCGTATTGGAAACAACCCTGCGCCGCAGACCATCGCATCGCTTCAAATTGCAGCAAATAAGCCGGCATACGTTGACGTTCCTCATCACCGGATGCGCCGTAGAGATAATACGCTCTGGAGCCGTGCGCGAAGACCATCAGCATGGCTAGGGGACGGTTGTCAAATTTCGCCTGCAGCAGGGCGACTTTACCTTTTTGCTTGAATAGCCGGTAAGCCGTCCGGTAATAATCGATCGAATGGACGCCAAAACCGTCGCGGGTTCCAGTAGCTTTCATCAAACGGTCAAAAGCGTCAAAATCTTCACATTCGATCACCGTGACGTCTTTCTTTTCTGCCAGCCGCGTGTTATAGCGGGCTTTTTGTTTCATCCTTGCGAGCCAGTCATCCGGTGAACCGCTTATATCAACATAGATGGTCTGTCGGGGTTGGATTGTATCTTCCACTTGAACAAACCCGGGGAGTCTGGACAAAACATCGCTGGAAGTTGAATCTTCCGCATCCGGTTCAACACGAAGGAAGATCGTCATTTTGTTCCGGCATATATTATGGACTTCCGGCCACAGATCTAACCAATTCAAGCCAATAGGTCCTTTGGGTATATATGCCATGGTAAACCCTAAAGGAAGTTTACGAAAAAGGACTTGGGCTCCTGTGCCGCCTATTAGTACCCTCTCAGGCTGCCAGCCAAATTTATCCTTCGTTTCGCCCCACATGGAGGTTTGAAGAAGATGAGCCTCAGGCTGATGCCCGATAAAATCATCCCACGCGATGGTATCGACGATTGCCATAGATCAGTCGATGGAAAGCATTTCCGGCGGCGGCATACTGCGGACTGAAGCGCCGGGGATCAGATCATCCATCATGCCCAAAACTGCCGGGAAATCGCCGTCTTTTGCCAGACCAATAATCTCGTCAATAGATTTTTGAAGGACCTCCCCCCGCATGTCTTCGTTCCCGTCAAGCTGATAAATATCCGGGTGCGGTGTGCGTTCAAACGCACTGCCGCTATCCCACAGGTCTTCGCTAAGTTTCTCACCCGGGCGGATGCCTGTAAAAATTATGTCAATATCCTTACCCGGTTCCAATCCTGAAAGCCTGATCAGGTCTTCGGCCAGATCCAGAATGCGGATCTGTTCGCCCATGTTCAAAACATAGGTCTCACCGCCGTGACCCATGGTGGCTGCCTGCAAAACGAGATAAACAGCTTCCGGAATGGTCATGAAGTAACGTTTCATATCCGGATGGGTAATGGTGATAGGGCCGCCACGGGCGATTTGCCGCTTGAACAACGGCACAACACTTCCCCGGCTTCCCAGCACATTGCCGAACCGGACGACACTGAAGTCCTTGCCATACCGTTCCGCCGCGTCCAGTACCGTCATTTCTGCCAATCGTTTAGAAGCGCCCATTACATTGGCCGGTCGGATGGCCTTATCTGTTGAGATCATTACCAGGCGGTCCACATCGTTTGACACAGCGACCTGTACCAGGTTGCGTGTCCCTTCAATGTTGTTGGTCACTGCTTCTTCGATGTTGGATTCCATCAACGGGACATGTTTATGTGCAGCCGCGTGGAATACCACCTGCGGACGGTAGGAGTGAAAAACCCGCTCCAGCCGGTCTTTGTCCCGGATATCGGCAATAACAGCCTTCAATGAGAGTGACGGGAACCTGTCCTGTAATTCAAGATACGCCTCAAAAACACTATTCTCGCCATGCCCCAGCAGTATCAATTCAGCCGGCGACCAGCGCGCGATCTGACGGCAAAGTTCTGATCCGATGGAGCCACCGGCTCCTGTCACCAGAACAACACGGTTGCTGATCGTGCGGCCGATCTGTTCATCCATCAACCGGATGGGTTCACGGCGCAGAAGGTCGGTAATATCCACTTCTCGCAGCCGGTTGACGCTAACTTTTCCGCCGAGCAATTCGTAGATACCCGGCATGGTTCTAAAATGAACGGCTTTCAACCGGCAAATATCGGAGACCAGGCGGATGACTTTACCTGGCGCGCTTGGGATGGCGATAATGACTTCATCCACCCGCCGGTTATCCAGTACTTTTGCCAGATCATTGAGAGACCCGATCACCGGAATCCCGTGGATCTGCTGTTTCATCTTTACCGGATTGTCATCCAGGAAACCAATCGGGATCAGGTTCACCTGCGGATTCTTCTGAAGCTCACGGACGACAAGCGCCCCGGCGTCACCCGCCCCGATGATCAATGCTTTTTTGGTTTTCGCGGTGGGAGAGAATGCCTGTTGGGTCGCGTTTTCAGAGAGCAGCCGGATAGTAAACCGCAGTCCACCGACGAGACCGAGAGAAACCAGCCAGTCAATGATGAGCACAGAACGGGGGAACCCGAAGAAAAAGCCCAGATTGAAGAAGCTCACCATGACAACAGACAGTACGACAGAGGCGGTTGAAACCGCCGCCACGATCAATTTCAATTCCTGAACCGAGGCATATATCCACATACGGCGGTATAACCGGAAGTAGTAATACACCAGTGGTTTGATGACAAGCGCCGTCCCGATCATCCAGTACGCGGAAGGCAGGTAGAACGAAAACGCGGCGCCCAGTTCAAGCCGCAGAACATAACTGCCCAAAACCGAAACAATGACCAGGATCAGGTCAGCAAGCAGCACATACCGGTTGCGAATATTCGGACGTGATTTCATTATTGTCCTTTTAATCCGAAGACAGCTCCCACAGTCCGTAAAATGATCATTACATCCAGAAACAGGCTGCGGTGCTTGATATAGTAAAGATCGTATTCCAGCTTGATAATTGTCTGTTCAATATTAGAAGCGTAACCGTAATTAACTTGCGCCCATCCGGTAATCCCCGGCGCTACGAACAGACGGGCTCGATAGAACGGGATCTGTTCCTGAAGCATATCCACCAGTTCCGGCCGCTCAGCGCGGGGTCCCACCAGGCTCATTGTACCCATCAGCACACTGACGAATTGCGGCAATTCATCCAGATGGGATTTCCTCAAGAAGCGCCCCACCCGCGTGACACGGTCATCGTTTTCAACCGCCATACGCGCTTTGCCGTCTTTTTCTGCATCCTGCCGCATAGTGCGGAATTTTGTGATACGGTACACCTGTCCATTGATTCCCAGGCGGTCCTGTGAGAAGAAAACCGGCCGGCCGCTTTCCAGCAAAATAGCCAACGCGATAAACGGGGAACAAACAGCCAGGATGATCAAACCGAAAACAGCCCCAAAGATATCCATCAGCCGTTTTGTCAATTCATAGAAACCGCCGGCATGCGCCTGGTCAACGAAAGACCGAAGTATCCAATCGGATTGGAGAAGCATGATCGGCACACGGTTCATTGTCTCTTCGAAAACAATGGGCATGGTTGTGATCTCAACGCCGGTTTCTTCAGCTTTCAGGAGGTTTTGGAACAACACCGGATTCATCTCACCGGAAATGGCGAAGATCAGGTCAGAAATATTCTCTTCTTCCAGTAATCCGGGAAGATCGATCCCTGTTCCAATAACCGGAATATTCTCGATGACTTTCCCCTGTTTATCTTCATCATCATCGACAAACCCGACAATATGAAAAGGCATCGGCTTGACACTGTGCAGCGCGTGTACCAGGTTGGAACCGGCCCGGCCAGCCCCGACGATGATCACCCGCCGCATGAATTGTTTCGCAGTGAATATGTTTATATAGATCAACCGCCAGAGGACGGTCAGCACGGAGACGGCGATAATAAATACCGCGACGCCGGTCCTTGGCAGGGAATTCGGCTCGCTGAAGAAAAACACAACGATATAGATCAAGAAGCTGATCGCCGCCGCTATCCCCACCCCACGGATCGTTTCATTTACGCGGCCCGCTTTACGGACATCGTACAACTCAATGATTAATAACAACCATATAAATGGCAGCAGGTAAAACCAATCGGCAGGCCGGTCAACTAAAAATTCCCACGAAAATTTCAACCACTGGTCACGTTGTGACCAGAAATACAACGCGACAACCAGACCAAGCCATGATATGGCCAGGTCTCCAAGGAAAAGTATTAACCGCCGTTCGGTGGTTTTTAACCGCCAGCGCAATGGACGAAGTGACTTCGGTATGGTCATGCGTTAAGTTTTTTATTCCTATTTTGTTACGATGCTTGCCAGAAAACCCGATCCCCAGGTGAGATGCATCGTACTAATAGCCAGGGGAATGCTCACGATCAGGGAGATATTTTTGCGGCTGGCCGCTTCCGGCACTGATGCAATCATGATTATACCCAGATATAGGAGAATAATAGCGAGCAAACCATAAAACACCGGAGGAAACACCAGCGCCGCAGCGAGTAAAACCAGCAGTCCCGCCACAAAAACTGGTGGCATCAGTTGACGTAGTTTGATCGAACCGGGATACCGCTTAACCATTTTTGCCTTCCAATACCCATACCGCCAGTATTGCCGCGCCAGTGAGACAAGGTCAGGCCGTGAAAAATAGCGGCAGGTTATGGCAGGATCAAACCACACTACTTTACCCATATTCCGTAAGCGGGTGTTAAATTCATAATCTTCATTCGTCAAGAGAGTCTCATCAAAAAAACCAACTTCATCAAACAAAACCCGGTAATAACTCCCAAAGGGGACGGTATCAACCGGTCCCGCAGTGCCGGAGACGCGGTATTTCACATTTCCCACACCCAACCGGTGCGCAGCCGCGGCAGCTATGCCGCTGGCAATCCAGGTATCCTCACCCGGAATGATGATCCACCGGCCGCCAACATTATCGCCTTTACCGGCCTTCAGGTTTTCGACACAGCGGAAAACATAATCCGGTGCCGGTAGAGAGTGACCATCCATCCGCACGATGATCTCACCCTGTGCCTCCCTGATCGCCTTATTCAATCCGGCAGGAATCTCCCGTTTGTCATTATCCACAACGGTTACAGGAAGAGAGGGATTTGCCGCGCGAAATCCCATGATCTGTTCACGGGTGTCATCCTCTGAGAACCCGTCAGCGATGACAACATCAAGCGTATCACCTGGATAATCCTGATCTTTGATAGCCTGTAATACCCGGGCAATAGTCTTGCCTTCATTGAGGCATGGAATGATGATAGTTACTGTTGTCATGAAGCATTATTCCTGTGAATTTTGACAGTGGGTTTCTCAAAATAGACGGGCAGACGCACAAAGAATGTGCTTCCATTCCCCGGCTGGCTGACAGCCCAGATATCGCCATTATGAGAAATGATAATTTGCCGGGCGATAGCCAGTCCCAGTCCTATCCCGCGGCTGACGCCGCCCCGCCGTGATTTATCCACCTGGTAAAACCGTTCGAATATGCGTGGGGCTTCCATATCCGGAATGCCCACTCCGGTATCTGAGACAGATGCCAGAACATAACTCTGTTCAGATTTGAGCGAGAGTGTGACCGTTCCGCCGGTTGGTGTAAATTTTATTGCGTTATCCAGCAAATTCGTAAAAACCTGAGCAAGGCGGTCGCCATCGCCCATAACGATAAGATCGGGTGCAATATCTTTCTTGATCGTCAATTCAGCGGCCTGGATCAGTGGGTGCATCTTTTCGTCCAACTGATCCATGATCATAGACAGATTCACAGGCCCTGAATGCATGCCCGCCGTCCCCTCTTCCAATCGCGACAGGGTGAGAAGGTCTATGACCAACCGGTGCATCCGTGATGATTCGTCATAGATCACACCGGCTGCCTGCATCAGCTCCTGGGGGGTGCTCGCAGCGCCATCCAGAATGGATTGGGCAAATCCCTGTATCGAGGTTAAGGGGGTCTTTAATTCATGGGAAACATTCGCCAGAAAATCTCTCTGTGAATCTTCTGTCTGCTGCACACGGATGCTCATCTGGTTGAATGATTCAGCCAGTTCCTGAATTTCTCGCGGACCTTCTTTTTCCAGCACAGGATAACTTCCGCCTTCAATTTGACGGGCGCCATCCGCCAGACGCCGTAATGGGCTTCCTATCCAGGAGGACATGAACAGGCTAAGCGCGAATGCGATGAACAACGCGATGATGCTGCCTTTCACCATAGGCTGCACAATTTCATCTCGTAACATCGCGCGGATCTCAATAACCGGTTGACGTGACGCGGCAATGAGATACGATGTATCGTTCAATGGGCGGATAACATACAGCCAGGATTTCCGTTCCACATCATTAAATATGAAAAATGAAAATGGATCATCTTCAGCTGAAATAATTGGCGTCTTAAAATCCGGTATTTGTGGAAAAATCCCTATCCCGCTATCAATGACCACATTTCCGTTGCGGTTTAGGACGGCATAGCGTATACCGTCTATCCGCGATTGAGAAATGACAAGTGCCCGGATTTTCTCCGGATCGCTAATATCACCCAGTTTGATCAAGTTGATCAAACTGGATTGCGAAAGCCGCAGTTGCAATACCGTTTGCCGGTAAAACAAGGGGCTGCGGCTTAATGAGGAAATTGTCGGGCCAATCATCCCTGCCAGCGCAGTGATAATGACGATGGAAAAACTCAACCAGAGGCGCGATCGCAGAGAAGAAAGCATCAGGCGGTTAATTTGTACCCGATGCCGGTAACAGTTTCAATATGAACCCCGCTGCCCTCTATCTTGGCCCGCAGTTGAGCGATATGCACATCCACAGTGCGGGTCTGCCCGAAGTATTCAAAACCCCAGGCCAGGTTCAGTAATTTTTCACGGGTCAAAACCAATCCGCGGTTTTTTGCCAGAACCAGCAACACTTCAAATTCCTGGGTGCGTAAAGAAAGAGGTTTATCTCCGTTGTAAACTTCTCGCCGCGCCGGGTCAATAACCAGCGTTCCTATGCGCAGCATTTCACTTGAAGTGTCTTTGCCAAACCGTTCTGTCCGCCGAAGGATGACTTTTACCCGGGCGGTTAATTCCCTGGGATTGAATGGCTTGGTCATGTAATCGTCCGCGCCCAGTTCCAATCCCAGGATCTTATCAATATCATCGTCGCGCGCCGTCAACATAATGACGGGCACATTATTCTTTTCCCGCCGGAGCCGCTTGCAGACCTCCAAACCGTCCATTTCTGGCAGCATGACATCCAGAACAACCATGTTTGGTTTTCTGGTTTTGATCATTTCAAGTGCGGCTTTTCCATCCGCGGCTGAAATCGTCCGGTATCCCTCCCGCTCCAGGTACATACGCGCGAGTTGGATAATATTCGGTTCGTCATCCACCAACAGGATCAATTCATCGGCCATGGATATAACCGTTAGTCTTTAGAACACCCACACCCGCAGCCGCAGCCGGATTCATCGTCACATTCACAATCGTCATCCGGCATAACGGCAACAAGTTCAATTTCAACCAGACCATTTTTTGGCAATCCGGCTACCTGAATGGTTGAACGCGCGGGATAATTTTCAGTGAAATATGTTCCGTATATGGCATTCATTTTTTGAAAATCCGCCATATCTTTCAGAAAAACAGTCGTCTTTACTACATGCGCCATATCGGTCCCGGCGGCTTCCAGAACATTCGCGAGATTTTTCAATACCTGATGGGTCTGGGCTTCCAGTCCGCCTTCTGCCAACTCATTTGTTTCAGGGTTCAAACCGGTCTGCCCGGAACAATATACGAAATCATTCACTTTTATGGCCGCGGAATAAGGACCCAGTGCTTTTGGAGCTTTGGGGGCAACAATAACGGTCTTTTCATTGCAGGAACAGGACATTTGAGTAACTCCTTTTTATTTGTTTCGTTATTCTAAGTCAAAGGAAGCTGAAAGGCAACAGATTTGTGTGTATCACAATGTGATTCTATAATTCTTGCATATAGTCGGTTTGCAGGGTCAAGGAGGTTTTGTATGACAGCCATTATCGCGATTGAAGGTATCGGTGATGTATACACAAAAAAGCTACGTTCCATTGGAATTAAAAACGTGGAGTCTCTGCTTCAAAAAGGCGCCTCAAAAAAGGGGCGCGAAGAAATTGCCCGTGGTGCAGAAATTGACGAGCACAAGATTCTCGAATGGGTCAACCGTGCTGACTTATACCGGATCAAAGGTATTGGTTCAGAGTATTCCGACCTGCTGGAAGCGGCTGGAGTAGATACAGTGGTTGAGCTTTCCAAACGCCGCCCGGACAACCTGACTGAAAAAATTGTCGAAGTTAATATTGAAAAACGGCTTGTCCGCCGCATCCCCACCCAACAGATGGTGGAAGGCTGGATCACTGAAGCCAAGTCTCTTCCCAGGATCGTAACTTACTGAGTTCTTCTTCCAAAAATAAGAAACAGCAAGGTCAACAATCTGTTTTTCTGTTGCCGATGTTTCTTAACTCTTCACCAAAGGCCATGTAAGTGACGCCTGACGTTTTTTCCCAAAAAACTTTCAACTGGGAGTTGGACGGGGGGATTTCAAACAATAGCTCCGAGAACATTCGGCGCGCATCACAACTTTTCTTTGATTGGATCGGGTCTATTGACCATCCGATCTACAAAGCCAGCCTGGGAATAATGTGGAAACCTTCTTCCAGATTATGGCGTCTGATTGGTTTCCATCATGTGGAACTCACAACGGTTTATGTCGATCCCCGGTCAATAACTTCAGAAACGGCGCTGCACGAATTGGCTCATATACTGGATAACCGTCTTGGAGTGCATCCTCTGGCGTCCATTTTTGGTGGAGGTCCGTCTGATGACATGCTGCGGTTTATTGGTGTGGAACCCGACCAATTTTTCCCCCGCTTCTCTGCAATTGGGTATGAGCAGGCAATGATCCATGCCGGATGTGAATTAAACCCGACCAAATACGGAAGGACAAAGGGGCCGGCGGAAGACTTCGCGGAAACGTTCCGGCTCGCCGTACTTGAGCCTGCTCTTTTGGATGAACTGGCGCCCAAAAGATCCGAGTGGTTCAGACAGTGGAAAACCCAATAAACAAGTAACGAATACAATTCTCTGATCAAATTTCAATTGACTTTTTACCCGTGGAAAACTAAACTTTATCCATGTTGTCAAAAGTCTACTCCTGTGCTGTGATCGGCCTTGATGGGGTTATTGTGGAAGTTGAGGTCGACACGGGGCCGGGTTTGCCCAGAATGGTAATTGTCGGTCTTCCTGACGCCGCGGTGCAGGAAAGCCGTGAACGTGTGCGCTCAGCCGTAATGAATGCCGGGTTTGACTACTGGCGGCACTCGTTGACAGTCAACCTGGCGCCGGCATCCGTCCGTAAAGAAGGTCCAGCGTACGACCTGCCAATTGCGCTGGGCGTTCTGGCTGCCACCCGCCAGCTTCCGCCGGATGTATTGGAAGAAAGCCTTGTTATTGGCGAATTATCCCTTGACGGCACTGTCCGACATGTGCGCGGTATGCTGCCTATGGCTGCTACAGCCCGTCAACAGAATTTCAAACGGGTTTTTGTACCCTCCGTAGACGCGGCGGAAGCCGCTTTGATTCCCGACCTTGAAGTCATCCCTGTAAACTCGTTGACTGAACTGGTGATGCACCTGCGCGGCCAGATCCACCTGGAAGCTACTGCCACAATAGACCCCGCCGAAGTCGAAGAAGCGGTTACAGCAGATTTCAGCGAGATCAAAGGGCAGGAGCACGCGAAACGCGCGCTGGAAGTTGCAGCCGCCGGCGGACACAACGTTCTGATGATCGGCCCGCCGGGTTCAGGGAAAACGTTGCTTGCCCGGGCTATCCCATCCATTCTCCCCAAAATGACGATCGACGAAGCGTTGGATGTCACCCGCATCTATTCCGTGGCAGACGCGCTCCCGGCGAACGTTCCGCTATTCCGGTCTCGCCCGTTCCGTGCGCCGCATCACACCATCAGCCACGCCGGCCTGGTTGGCGGCGGGCACATTCCCCATCCCGGGGAAGTCTCGCTGGCTCACAGGGGTGTTCTCTTTTTGGATGAACTGCCCGAATTCGGGCAGCGGGTGCTGGAAGTGATGCGCCAGCCGATTGAAGATAAAGTTGTGACCATCAGCCGCGCGAACGGGTCACTCACCTTCCCGGCCAACTTTGAATTGATCGGGGCGATGAACCCCTGCCC
>CAYOKC010000071.1:0-18532 GCA_964404415.1 uncultured Leptolinea sp.
CCCAGGTTTCTCAACCCGCGGAACCCGCCCAGCCGGCCCAGCCCGTGGAGCCTGCCCAGCCCGTTCAACCCGAACCCACGCTCGAACCCCCGGCTGCTGAACCGGTCGTGGAAGAACCCGCCCCTGCCGAACCCGCACCTGCTGAACCGCAGGCAGAGGAACCAACCGCGAAACCTGCTGCCGATGAAGGGTTCTCTTTCCATGATGACTTTGACATGGAAAGTGACAGCTACTCGGAAGATACGATCACCACAACCCAGGCCGTCACCCGCGATCAGGTTCAAACTGAGCCTTCCTCCGTCCAGGATGGTATTCTTTCATTCAACATCCGCGACAATGAAACCTACATCTACAAATTGATCAATGACTCGATGACCGAGAACGCCGTCATCGAAGCCAAGTGGAAGAGCAACGGACAGAGCCTGAATGGCGTGTCATTGCTATGCCGCGCCTCGGAAGATTTCTCCGGCTGGTATGAGTTCCGCATGTCGGCTCAGGGTGAATGGCAGTTGCTGCAGTATGACCGCAGTATCCGCGACAATGATCCATATAAGAACCCGTATGTGACCATCAAAAAAGGTCAGGCCAAACAGAAGCTGGTTCGCGTAACGGGTGATAATGTTTCCAAATTCACCTGCAACGGTAATAAACTCAGCTACGAAGTCAATGGTACCAAGATCATTGAAACCACCAATACCAAGATCAAAGGCGGCGGTTTGATTGGAATTGGCGTCATGTCATCGGTTTACCTGCCCGTGGTCATCCAGTGGGACTATCTGGATGTGTCACAACCGGTGGAATAACATAAATTCGCAACTGTCACAGATAGGGAGAGGTCAACGCCTCTCCCTTTTTTATTGGAATTTTACCGGTGAGATGCTATAATCCGGATGCCGCCCCAGTAGCTCAAATGGACAGAGCAGAGCACTCCTAAGGCTAAGGCTGTGGGTTCAATTCCCGCCTGGGGCATATTCAGAAAGCAGAAACCCCTTGCATTTTCAGGGGTATCCATATAAAATACATATAGATAAGCACTTGGGTGCCCCCCTCACCCAGGTGTTTATCTCTTTAACGGGGAGTTTTACGGGATATATCCCGGACCATATCACCAAAGTGACGGATCTCATCCAGTGTGTTGTAGTGTACAGCACCTGACCGCAACAGTCCGCCTATGCTTTCCAACCCCAACCTCTCAGTGACAGCCAGCGCGTAGAAATTACCGTTCCAGGTATAAATACCCCGGCGGTCAAGTTCTGCTGCCAGGTCTGCGGGCGCCCAACCCTGTAATGTGAACGAGAATGTCGGCACGCGTTGATCCAGTTGCCGGGTATCCGTAATGCCGTACAGGGTTAGTCCGCTTATATCTTCCAATTGCCGTACAAATTCACGGCTGATCTCAAATTCATACGCGCGGATGGCTTGCATAGCCTGTTTATAAATCCGCCGCCGGCCGCTATATTCGCCTGTATTTTCTCTAAATTCGCTTCCGAATTCAGTACCGATCCATTCAAAGTACTTAAGGGCGCCTAGCGTGCCTGCCATGTGCTCAAAATTGCCCGTTCCGGTTTCAAATTTACCCGGCGGTAGAGCCGGCGCGGGACGAACACGGTACGCCTGAAGCCGCTCAAGTAGTTCATAACGGCCGTATTTGTAAGCGGAGCAAACCAGGAAATCGCAATTCAGGTCGAGCACATCGATCGGACCATGCGGCGCGTATTGCACCGCGTCTATATAAACCAACGCACCGGCTTGATGGGCTAGCCCGGTCAATTCTTTTACCGGGTTGATCGTCCCCACGGCATTCGCCGCGTACCCTAAGGCAACCAGCCGGGGGTTTTCTTCCATGGCGCGTTTAAAGTCTTCCACATCCAGGGTGCAATCTTCCGGATGGAAATCAACCCATCGAATCCGGCAACCGCGGTCTTCCGCGGCCATCAACCAGGGGGAAATGTTCGCGTCGTGATCCAGCCGGGTGACGACGATCGTGTCCCCCGGGTTGAATTCACGGGCAAGAGCCCGGCTGATATTGAACGTCAATGACGTCATGTTTGGCCCGAAAACGATCTCTTCAGGGCTTTCCGCGTTGAGGAAGTCTGCCGCCGCCTGCCGCGCCTCATCAACCAAGCTGTCGGATAAACGGCTGGTCTCAAACGCGCCGCCGTGATTGGCATTCGTATTCACCAGGTAATCGCGGATGCGGTCCAGGCTCCGGCGTGTTATTTGAGTACCGCCCGGATTATCGAGAAATAATACCGGGCGGGACAAGGCGGGAAATTCTTCGCGGATCTTACGGGTGTTCAGCGACATTGTCAGTCGTCAAAATCTTCGCTGCCGGTATCTTTGCCGGCTTCAGGTTCCGTTTCTTCAAATTCCAGTCGTACCCATAATAACAACACGGCACCATCCTGAGTGTCCACACTGCGGGCAGCCATGATGGGAGCCTTTTCTTCCAGACCCAGTTCGTTGCGGTAATGTAAAAAGATGTTGGACCGGTCGGTCCAGGCGCGGTGACACCGTTCGACCAGCGCCTGCCCGTTGAACGTGCGAACGCGGGTCATAACCAGGTCGTACAAAACAGGACCTTCATTCAGTCCCAGTGCCCATCCATCGTTGATCTCTTCAAATATGGGAGTTGGTCCTTCAATTATGGTGATCTTATCGTCCATGATTCTCTCCTGAGAAAAAATCATACCACATATTCAATGTGACGATTTTTGTCAGCTCTTATATTTCTCCTATTTTTCTCTTGCAATCCTCTAATAATTATCGCGTATCCTACAACTATCACCATATAAAACACATATAAACCAAGTAAAAACTGGAGGAAAAATGACACTCTATTTCACACAAACCCCGCACATGACCCGCCGCCCCTGGGCTCGCCGCTGGATGGAAAACGAAGAACGCAATCAATATTGCGATGTTTTCATCCCGGTGGATGTTAAAGCCGAAGATGAAGCCTATGTTCTGACGGCCATGATTCCGGGTGTTGCCGTGGATGACCTGAATATTCAGGTGGTTAACGAAACCGTCACCATTCAGGGCGAGATCAAAGCCGCGGATGACAACGAGAATTACCTTCTCCGTGAACGCCCCACCGGCCAATTCAGCCGGGTGCTGACCCTTCCCGATGAACTCGACGCGTCCAAAGCTGACGCGAATGTATCCAACGGTGTGTTGACCCTGCGCATTCCCAAAGCGGAAGACGCGAAACCGAAATCGATCAAAGTTGTAGCAAAATAATCTGACCGGGTCAGATAATTGAATAAACAGGGAGCCGGAATTTGCGGCTCCCTGTTCGTTTTATCCCGCGGAATAACGCGTCAATTCTTTTCCACTGCCCAGCGCCACGACCCCCGTACCCAGTACGTCAAATGAATCATTGGAACACGCCAGCACCGTATTGGCTTCAATGCCGATCAATGTTAATTTGCAGGCAAGATGCGGCACGGCAAACCGCAGGACAAATGGAATCTCGTCAAAATGGGGGACTATAAAATGCCCGGGCACCACCCCGAGAGCCGGCAGTGTACCGCCGATAAAGCCCCTGTTCGGGATCCGTTCGCCAAAGATCATTGCACCCGCGGAACAACCGGCTACCACGCCGCCCGTTCGCAGGTTATCCAGAATTACATCCATCACAGGCGTGCCAGACAGGCATTCCAGCAGGTAGTACGGTTTACCACCGGAAAGGTAGATGAAATTGGCTTCCTGTACCCGCCGGGTTATTCCGGGGTCTCGCGCGTCTGACCTTGTGAACACCCGCAGAGATTCCACTTCGGCCACACCCAGTGACTGAAAGTGCCTTTCCCCCAGTTCCATCCAATAACGTAAACGGTCTTCGCCTTCTGTACCGGCTGCCGTAGGCAGGCAGACAACCCGGGCTGGACCGGGCAAGCGTGACAACAGAGCCAGGTCTACAGGTCTCATGCCAGGCAGGTATTCACCGCTGCCAGCCAAAGCCAGAGTCCCTTTGAATGGAAATGAAATGCCAACCGGGACGGTCACGGAAGCGGTGTGTAGAAGACCCGGTTGCCCATCGCGATCCAGGCAACCCGGTTGGAGGCTACATCAAAAGCCGTGACGGGTTTATCCGGAAGGGAATACTGGTCAACCGTTTGAAAACGCAAACGCCGCTGCAAATTCAGCCGGAGAGTGAAATGGAATATTGTCGGCCCGTTGGTATCAAGGAGATAGATGGACGGATCCGGAGGCGGAACGGTTGCAAGTTGTAAGAATATCGCGTCAGGGAACAATGCTATCGGCTTTCCGGCTTTATCTCCGAAACCGGCAGGATCCTGGCAGCGGGTTGGAGCGCTGCTGAAATTATTGAACGTGCAGCGGGTGACATGCCCGTCTTTTCGCAATAGAAGTAGATCGTCCTGATACATGGCCAGGTCGATCACATCAGCCAGTTGGGGGATCTTATTATTAAAGAATAAATGCGGCTGACCGGGAAAACCCACTCCGTTGCCCGCCACCCACCAGACAGCGTTACTGGCTTGATCGAGAATTATCAGCGAACCTTCTTCCACGGTGAACGCGGTGATCTTACCCCAGTCAGTGTCAGGCGGCGCCAGCGAAGATGACAACGGCAGGGAACCGGGTATACAGTACAACAAATTGCCATCCGCGTCCATGCCCATGACCGAGGCTTTATATTCATTGTTCGGTGGCAGGGTGACAATATCCACCAGCGCGCCGATCATTTTCCCGCCTGAAGGACCCGGTCCGCAGTTGAAATTGGGGTCAAGCTCATAGCCGTCACCGGTCAACGCGAAACGTAAAACCCGTCCCTGGAATGAATCCAGCGCGAAGACGTCTGTTGTTGAAGCGGCGATACGTGAAATACTGATATTGGAAGGGATGGCATCTGGAACTGCTTCCTGAACGGGAAGCCGGATGATGCTGTCCAACGCGTCCAACGCGGTTTGCGCCTGTTCGCGCAGCATCCTGGTTTCATCTGTACGGCCGTATTCCTCCGCTTTTTTAACGTTATACAGAGACTGCGTCCATCCGCTACGCTGCGCTTCAGGGTCAATTTGACCGGCGGCCTGCAACGCGAATGCCTGAGCCTGGACCAGGTATTCAATGCGTTGTTCGCCCCGGCCGTCGTGGGTATATACATACGTGGATATGAAAACCACAATGACCGGAACCGCGAGCGCGATAAATAATAGCGTTGACGCGGCTATGCTTCCAGACGGATCGGTCTTCACCGGATTGATCTTAATAACAGGCGGTTTGACTTTGGGAGCGACCTGCTCAGGGATTTCAATCAATCTTTGCAGGAAGCGGGTGATCTTATCCAGCAACGGCGTTTCCGGCGCCGCCACCTGAGGTCCCGGGATCTCGCTGGCAGGTATGGTCCGAAATCCGATCCGTTCCTCTTTTGGTTTGACTGCTACCGGTCGGGGAGTTTCCACCGGCGCGTGTTCGCTTTTTGCATCCGGCCCATCGTCAACCGGAAATTCAGGTTTGCCAGCCGGCTGCCCCGGGAACCTGTACGCGTCGGGAATGGTCAATGGAAGTTCAGCCGCCGGTGTGAATTGCGGTAATGGCATTTCGCCATATACCGGATCTGTCACCGGCGCTTCTTCCGTGGGTTCAGGTTCAGCCGGGGCCGGCTGCGGTTCGGAATAGGGGTCAGCCGGCGCCGCTTCCTGCGGGACGCGCGGTTTTAACCGGTGGACTTCCCCGCGCCCGGATTGAATCTGGGCTACGGCTGCCGTCATATTGAAAGGAGACTGAGCCAGCAGGCGGCGCCTGAACTGATCCAGATTAAGGCGTGAACTGCCAGCCAGCAACGCGGGAGTCCAGGTAGGGGGCGGCGAAGGGCAGAGTAAGACCATCGACCCTGCACGGATGGTGGTAGTGAAATAGCGCGGGGTGATGGAACTGCTGACACCCAGCCCGCGACCGGCTCCTTCCAGGTCAACGTAATCGGTGACCCCATCGGGGTTGACGACCAGCGTATGGGTGGGTCCGGAGTGAAGGATATACAGGGTATCGCCATGGAAAACGACCAGATTCAATACACCCACATTCGGCCGGCCGGAGGGAGAGTCAAACTGGTTGGCCCCGAGGATAAACGTATTGATCTGCTCGGATGCCGCGCGCAAACCGGATGTCACAGACCCCGGTGTGTTGAAATACGTGGCAGAAAGATGCAACAGCATGTCCTGTTGAGATTCGGCTGTGAGGATGTTCTTACTGGGCAGGGTTAAAAGCGCGGCCAGCGTGTCGCCGGCACGGTTGCGCAGCACACGCCTGGGGGCGGCAGAAACGACCAGCCCGGGCAGGTCCGGCAGTTCTTTTCCACCGGAAAGGTGAATGGGGAAGATAAATAAGTCAAACAAGGAGGTCTGCTGTCTTGGATAGATTAGATATGATTATACAACCCGCCGGTTATGGTTTGCCCGTTGGGACAGGCGTATTGATCAATTGATACTGGCCGCGGCGCGTGGCTGTGGGTTTTGGGGTTGGTTTTGGCAGGACGTAATCATCGTCAATAGACCGGATGATCAGGTTTGAATAATTGACCGTGATCGGGGTATCCGCCGCCTGGCGGGCAAACAGCCCGATCTTCCCGGTTTGAAAGGTCGCGTCTCGCGCGGAAAACTGGAAAACATCATTAAGGAAGAAGCGCAATTCGTCTTTTACCGCCCAAACGCGGAGACGCAACTGGTATGGTGACCCCGGCAGCACCTGCCCGCTTTGCATCCAATCCACGAGGGTGTATGGTTTTCCTGATTTCAAGATCTCCAGTTTTACCTGACCCTGGCAGTTGACCAGGAACCGGTATCCATTCATTTCATTGTTTGCCCGTACCAGCATTCCATAGGAATCTTCCGCTTTGCACAGGGTGACATTTGAGGTTACTTCCACCGAGGCGGAGGAAATATCATCGGAGGTAAACATACTGGCTATATAAGCCTTTTCATCCTGCACAGCCAGGGTAAGCTCTTTGTTTACAATTGAAATGTTTCCACCCGCGCCGGATTTCGACGTCCACAGTGCCGGGCGGGAAAAGTCATCCCGCAGGTAGATGTCAGCTACCCCGGGATGCAGGTTCTCAGTGGGCTCCGGTTGACGGGTCGGCACAGAAGTGGACGTAGAGGTGGCAGGGAACCAGATGATGGTCGGGCTGGAGGTGACGGTCACAGTTGATGTGGGGGTATCAACTACCGGTACTTCCGTTTGACCGGCACACGCCGATAACAGGAACAATCCAAGCAAAGATACGGAAAAAATATAGAGGAAGCGGGGAAAAGTCTGCCTGATCATCATGCCTGCTGGAAATTATACCTGCCGGGATGGCCCCTGATATGTCAATGTTATAATGTCGAAAGACAGGATAAGCCCAATGAAAAAATTCTTCCTCTCAGGATTAATATTTACTGCCACGTTGTTCTTTTCGAGCATTTTCCCGGTTCAGGCCGGTTCAATTGAACCTCAGGTTGTGTACGGCACACCCACCCCAAACGCGGATGGCCGAATCATATATGTTGTTAAATCCAGCGATAACTGCACCAGCATTTCGTTCCTGACCGGTGTTCCCATTGACGAGATCCGCCGGTTGAACAACCTGAAAGAGGATTGCTCCATTCAGGAAGGCCAACAGCTTCCTATTGGCATCGCCGATAAACCGGCCGCCCAGGCGACTGCAACACCACCCAATCAGGTTCCCACCGCCACCCTCGAACCGGGCAGGGGACAGATCTGTGTGCTGCTATTCAACGATATCAACGGCAATTCCGTTCCGGATGGCGGAGAGCTTCCCATGGCGGGGGGCGCCATCAGCATTACCGACCGGGATGGAAAAGTAAACCTGACAAACCAGACGAACGCTTCCGCGGCAGTCTGTTTCCCGGATCTACTCGAAGGCGATTACAACGTCAGCGTGGCCATCCCCGAGGGATACAACGCTACATCCTTGTTGAATGTTCCGCTCAAACTCGGCGGCGGCGATAATTCCACGCTGGATTTTGGCGCGCAGGTTTCTTCGAAAGCTGTGGAACCCCAGACTGGCGAAGTACAAACCGGTTCCCAATCTCCCCTTCTGGGAATTGTTGGCGCGGTACTGGTGTTGGGCGGTATCGGGCTGGGTGTTTATGTCGCCCGGCTTGGCCGTCAAAAATAGATCAACGCAGGCGTTCTTCTTTCCACACATCCGCGCTGTTGTTGTATCCTGCCTGTTCCCAGAATCCCAACCGGTCTGCCGGTAAGAATTCCAATCCGCGCAACCATTTGGCGCCCTTCCAAAAATAGGGGACTTTCAGGTCGTCACGGCCCACGATCGCACCAATCACTCCGCGGAGCGGGAAACCATGGTCAGGCGTAATGGGCAGACCATCATAATGGGTAGCCAGCAGGAAATTGTCGGCCAGCATGATCTCAAGAGGCAGGTTGGCTGTAAAACCGAATTCAGCATGTTGCAGCACAAAACGGGCATCCGGTTTGGGTTTGATCATTCCCTGCTCGATCAATAACCGCACAGAAACGCCTTCCCACAGGGTATCCGGTTTACTCCATTTTGTTACACAATGAATATCCATTAATAATTTAGTACGCGGCAGTTGACTGAACTCATTCCAGGTCAATGTCAGCGGTTTTTCGACCTCACCCCATACGTTAAAATCCCATGTTGCCGGGTCAAACACCGGAACCGGGCCGTAATGCAAAACCGGAAATTTTTGGGTCAGTGACTGCCCCGGAGGGATGCGTCCTTCGTCACGCAGGCGGTTTTCCAGTTCTTTTCTCTGTTGAAAACTGTTTAACATATGTCATGGTCTCCCGCCATGATTATAGCGAATGAGGCTTCCCCTGTCAGCAGTATGTGAATGGTTTGACAGAAGAGGAAGAATATGAGTTAGAATCGGTACGTCTACTGGCAGGAGGATCACTTTTTGGCAATAATCACGCGCGCATCCATGGAAGCAAAGATGGAAGCGCTTCACCAGGCTTCCATTCAACTTGTGCAGGATGTCTCCATCGAATCCCTGCTGGAACGAATTACCGCCCAGGCATGTGAACTGGCGGATGTTCAATATGCCGCCCTGGGGGTGTTGAGCGATACCGGCCGGCTGGAACGGTTCATCCCCCTCGGGTTGAAAGCGGCCGATCTGGCCGGCATGGATCACCAACCCATTGGCATGGGTTTGATCGGTGAATTGATGTGCTCCAGCGAAACCATTATCGTCAATGACATCGCGTCTGATCCGCGCAGCGTCGGCTTCCCGTTCAGCCATCCAAAAATGAAAACCTTCATGGGGGTACCCATCCGCCAGGCAAATAGAAATCTGGGTGTTATCTATCTGGCAGACAAACGCGATGGGACACCTTTTGATAAAAACGACCAGTTACTGATCGAGCGGTTATCCGCCTACGCGGCCTCGGCGATTGCCAACGCGCGTCTGCACGACCGCCTGATCAAACGCGACCAGGAACTGACCCGCCGCAACGAAAACCTGGCTTTGTTAAATAATATGGCCTCCACCCTGGCCACTTCGACAGAAATTGACGCCATCATCAAGATCGCCCTCACCCAGTTGATGGACTTCCTCGACCTGAAAGCCGGCGAGGTCTACCTGCGCCCTGAAGGGGAGAAGAAACTGAAACTGGTACTGCATCGCGGCAAGACTGTCTCCGCACTGTGGAAGGAAGAGACGTTCGCCGTCGGCCGCGGTATGGTGGGTATGACGGCCAAGACCGGCCTGCCCAAGGTGTTGACGGTCAACCCGAATGACAGCCAGGAATTGAATGACGCCGTACTGAATAATAATGTTCACCAGATCGCCAGCTTCCCGCTGCGCGGCCGCAGCAACGTGCTTGGAGTGCTTTGCGTTGCCGTGCTTGACCGCCGCCCGCTCACCGACCTGGATATCCAGTTCATCAGCGCCATTGGTTCATGGATGGGCACCGCGCTGGAAAACGTGCGGTACAACAATAACAGCCGCCGGTTGGCAGTACTCGAAGAACGGGAACGCATCGGCATGGATCTGCATGACGGCATCATCCAGTCAATTTACGCGGTCGGGTTGACACTCGAACACGCGCGCCTGTTGCTTTCAGAAAACCCGGATCAATCCAAAGAACGCATTGACCAGTCCATCAAAGGTTTGAACAACACCATCCGCGATATCCGTACCTATATCCTTGACCTGCGCCCGCGTCAACTGGTGGATGAGAACCTGATGCAGGGGCTGCAGCGCCTTGTGAATGAATTTCGTGCCAATACCCTGGCTGAAGCACACATCACCGGCCCATCTGACGGGTTGGAAAAATTACCAGCCTCCCGTGCGCTGGCCTTATTCCATATTTGTCAGGAAGCCCTCGCCAATACCGCGAAACACGCCAAAGCCAAGAAAGTGGAAGTCATTGTGTGGACAACCGGAGACCGGGTATTAATGGAGATCCGTGATAACGGCAAGGGTTTCGAAATGGAAAGCACCCGTACGTCACTGGGCCACGGCCTCTCGAACATGCAAACCCGCGCCCGCAACGTGAATGGCGATCTGGAACTGACATCAGAGCCTGGCATTGGCACTACCATACTAACCTGGGTTCCCTTTTCTTCCAGCGAAGAATAATAGCGGAACGCCATAATTGGACCAAACAACGTGAGCGATCATACTCCCTCTTCTAAAGCCGCCCTGCGCGGCGAGCCTTCGTATGTCTGGCGGGCCGGGCAGGAACGCCGTCTGGCAATGATCCGGCAGGCTGCCGGTGAAAGAATATCCGGTTGTGTGCTGGAAGACGGCTGCGGTGTAGGCTCCTATCTGGCGCGGCTGTCGGAAGACGCGTCACTGGCTGTGGGACTGGAAATTGAACTGGAACGCGCGGTGGAAGCGCACGCGAAAGGGCCGTCAACGGTGGGGGGTGTGGGAGAATATCTGCCCTTCCCTGACAACACCTTTGACCTGGTGCTCAGTCACGAAGTGCTGGAACATGTGCAGGATGACCGTCTGGCAGCCAGTGAGATCGCGAGGGTAATGAAACCCGGCGGCCGGTTGACATTGTTCGTCCCCAACCGGGGGTACCCGTTCGAAACCCACGGGCATTACTGGAAAGGCACCTACCACTTCGGCAATACACCGTTGATCAATTACCTCCCCCGCCGCTGGCGTAATAAACTCGCGCCGCACGTGAATGTATATTCAGGCAAAGACCTTGAAACGTTGTTTTCCGGTCTCCCGGTAAAGGTCGTCTACCGGACGGTCATCTTCGGCGCGTATGACAACATCATCGCCCGCCGTCCCGCGCTCGGGAAGGCGCTGCGCGCGGTGCTGCAGTGGCTCGAAAAGACCCCTCTTCGGGGTCTTGGATTGTCACATTTCTGGGTGGTTGAGAAGATCTAGAACGACCGGAAGTCGTATATGCCGCCGGTCACCGGGTAGCGTTTGCCGCATTTCGGGCAGACCAGTTCCGGCGGGGTATCGGGCAGGTCCGCGCCGCAGGCCGGGCAGCAGAAGAACGAAGAACCGGGTGTAGTGGTCTTTTCATCAACGGTGGACCGCGTAAATACGCTGGGGGTCAACTGCCACCATGCGCCGGTATGAGAGGCGGCTGAATCCAGCGCGGCAAGGAACCCGGCCGGTAACAGCTTTTTGAAGAAAGCGATTCGGAAATGCGAGACGGTCAATTGGCGTTCCAGCCGGTAGCCGGTTTCAGCCAGCCAGTTGCGGATGGCCTTCGGGTGGAAGTCAAAATTCAATTCCACAAATTCCACCGGCTCCAGGGAATACGGGCTCCAGGTCTGTTTTTTCAGCGCGTACCGGAGGATGGCTTTAAGGTTCAGTTTATTGGCGTATTCGAGGATAAAAACCGCGCCCGATTTAAGGCTGGATTGGATTTTCTTTAATGCCAGGGGGGCATCTTTCATGTGATGCAGTGTGCGGATCATGGTAGCCGCGTCAAATTGACTTTCACCGAAAGGCAGATGGTAGATATCAGCGGCCACATACCGGTACGCCGGGCTGTCACCCAGCCGTTCGCGTGCCTGCTGCAGTTGGGTCAAAGAAAAATCCACCAGGGTGATCTGTTGAAAACCCTTATACCGGGGAGTATTCCGGCCGGCGCCCGCCCCCAATTCCAACAATTTCTCCCCGCCGGAAGGCAGCAGCTTCTTGAGGGCGTGCACTTCCGCCGCGTCTTCGTACGCGCGGCCGCCTTCATCCCAGAAGCTGGTCTGGTAATCTGAACCTTCGTAGCTGCAAACAGGCGGGGTTTTCTCGGTCATACACGTCCACTCCATTCAGAAAAAATGCGTTCGGGCAGGAAACCCGGCGGCACCCAGATGGTCCTCCTTACCGTTGCTTCTTCTCAGACCTGGCGGGGTTCGAAGGATTCTGCCGCGCCGGACCCACCCGAACGCGGCGTAAGGATACCGTAGGAATGTTCCTGTGTCAATTGTATTGCTTAATAAGCAACAGCTCCCTGCCGGGAGCTGTTGCCATTGTTTTGACGGGATATCCTGCAATTGACCCGGTTATTTCGTGAAGATGGAGACTCCCAACGCGGCCAACACAAAAATAACGGACGCGACGGCAATTTGCATATGGAAGGTGATGCTGCTGGCTTCCGGCGCGGCGCCGGCCGGGGTGTGTGAGTTAATCCAGAAACCGCAGAGCAATGTTGAACCCAGAAGTAAAACACTGATGGAACCCAAAACAATACTTAAAACTTTCATTTTTCCTCCGAAACTAAATACTGGTCGATGATCCTATCGATCAGTTCATTACGCATTTGTTCATTTTGAATATCCATTCCGGCATATAAACGGAAAGCATCACTGCGAATATAAGCTGCCTGCATCACCGTCACCATAGAGAAGGCGATCAGACGGATCTCAAGGTCGTCTTTACGTTTTCCGTAAAACTGTCTTACCAGGGGAACGATCATTGCCGGGACTTCCATGTTTCCCTGCAGCAGGGCATACTGAACGGCAAACCGTCCAAGCGCGTAACGCGCCCCGATATCCGAGGTTGCCTTGAATATTGACCGGATGGCTTCTTTGAGGTCACTATCTATTGATGATGGAATGGAGAGGTGCGGCTTGACCGCGTGGAACATCATTTGCCCGATGGCGTCATTGATCAACGCTTCGCGGGTTTTGAAATGGTAGTTGATCAGCCCCAGTCCCACCCCGGCTCTATCAGCGATCAGGCGCATGGTTATGCCTTCCGCGTCGTTTTGTTCTTCGAGCAACTCGATCGTCGCCTTTATGATTTTTTCTTTGATATCAGTTTTCATTACGGCATCCATATTGAACGTTTATTGAACATGTTCAATATTATAGCCGGAAATTATGACTTGTCAACTGGCAATTTTTTCGTGCTTAAAAAATCAAACCCTTGACTTGCCATACACCCGTGGTTTTGACATAATAAAATAAGTACCAGTCTCTTATCCGGCCCAATTCCGGTCTAATCATCCGGGATAGATAGGAAATCCGTCACACATGAAGAGACTCTTGATATTCGGTTTGATCTTACTTGTATTGTCCGGTTGCACACCGCAAACCAGTCCGGTATCAACAGCTTCCGTTAGCGGGTTGAACGTTCCCACCCCGGGGACGGATAGCAGGCCCGTTATCCGGTTGACCAGCGGAGAGTGGAGGCCGTATACCGGAGAAAACCTCCCGGATTTCGGATGCGACTCACGGATTGTCGCCGGGGTTTTTTCACATCTTGGATACACAGTGAAATTTGGCTTCTTCCCCTGGGCCAGAAGTTTTCACCTGGCCGAAACCGGTGAATGGGATGGAACCTTTGAATGGGCAGATACCCCGGAACACAGAGATATATTCTTCGTGAGCCGGAATCCTGTCTCACATCAGCAGTATGTTTTCTTTCACAGAATAGACCACCCGTTTGAGTGGAAGACAAAAGACGACCTGGCCGGCCAGGTCATCGGGGTCACCAGCGGATATGTATACAGCGGCCAATTTAAGGATTTTCGGAATGATCCTGACTATTTCTTCCAGGAAGCCAGCAACGATGAAGCGAATTTTGAAAAGCTCCTGGCCGGTCGGATTGACATTTTTCCCATGGAAGTCAATGTAGGACAGACCATACTAAAAGAAGAATTTTCTCCAGAACAAGCCTCTCAACTTACTTACAATTCGAAGCCGCTATCTGCCTTTGAAACCCATCTATTTCTTTCAAAGAAAAATTCAGATAATGAAAAACTGATGCAGCAATTTGACAAAGCGTTCGAATTTTTTGTCAGATCCGGTGAATTACAACGTCTTAACGATTCATGTGATCTTGAAAAATAAAAGCTGCTATTTTTCCATACCAAGGAATACGTCAACAATCGCGGGGTCAAAGTGCTTTCCGGAGTTCTGGCGGATATACTCTGTCACTTCCTCCGGCGGCATGGCCGCCCTGTAATACCGGTCTGAAGTCATCGCGTCCCATACGTCTGCCAGCGCAAATATTCGTGCGGCGAGAGGAATCTCTTCCGCTTTCAGTCCGCGTGGGTAGCCGCTGCCATCCCATTTCTCATGATGACAGTAGGGAATATCCAATGCTTCGCGCAAATATTCGATTGGATGAATGAGATTGTACGCGTTTACCGGGTGCATGCGCATGATCTCCCACTCTTCCGGAGTCAACTTTCCCGGCTTGGTGAGAATATTGTCCGGTACACCGATCTTCCCCACATCATGCAACAGCGCGCCGCGGCGGATATTGACCAACTCACAACCGGTTATCCCAAGTTTCCCCGCCAGGCGCAAAGTCAACTCGATCACCCGTTGGGTGTGGTTTTCTGTTTCGTGATCGCGTAAGTCAAGCGCTTTTGACCAGCCTTCCAGGGTTTCATCGTACGCGATCATCAGATCGCTGTTGGATTGCTGCAGATCCTTCCACAGGGTTGATTCATTAATAGCAATAGCCGCCTGCCCGGATAGGGTTTCAAAAAAATCGATCCAATCATTATCCGGATAAAATGGCTCGCGCTTGTAAGCCTGAAGCATCCCGACAAACCTGCCGTTCACTACCATTGGTGTGACGAACAAAGATTGAAACCCTTCCGCCTTCATGAATGGCTCAATCTCCGGCGGGTACGGATCACGGTTTAGATTATTTATCAGAACAGTGACCATCCGGCGCACAAGTTCTCCTGCCGCCGTATTTTCATTTACATCTCTGGGTTGGGTATGAAATGGAGAAATAAATCCCCTGCCATCTAAAAACGTAAGAAAACTGGTATCGGCGTTGAACAACATCACCCGGGCAGCGTCCACATTCAACTGGTGGATAACCTGATCCAGGAAGATATCCATTGTGTTGGACAATTCCGTATTGCTATTGATCGCGTTATCAATTTTTCGCAGCGCTATCAAATTTTCAAGGCGCCTTTGGGTTTGCTGGAACAGGTCAACCCTGTGAATGGCGTTGGCAGCAATATCCGCGATGGACGAAAGGGTTTGAACCGCTTTCTCTGAAATGGGTATGCGCCGCCCGATCCACAGGAAACCCAGCAATTCACCCTGCACGGTGATGGGAACCCCACTGCTGGCACGGCAATTTTTATCAAGGACTTCATTGAGGATGCGGGGATCAACCAGTGTGTCGTTATTATGGTATGGCTTTCCGGTTTCACGGATGTAGGAGTTCAAACCCTTATCCGCCGGGATCCTGTTACCGATAAAGTTTTCAAACACTCCGTTTGCCGCCATGACAACCGCTTCACCGTTCAATGGATCGACTAATTCGACCTGGCAGCCGTCAGCATCAAGCAGTTCGGTAGTCTGTTCAAGAATAACCGGAAGGATCTTCTCCCGTGTTTCCACATTTCGCAACGCGTTGCTTACCCGCGCGATGGCTTCCAGGTCACGCTCCTGCTGCCGGCGTTCCGTAACATCGGTTATAAAGCCTTCCAATGCCACCAGTTCATTACCCGAAAAAACCCCCGCCCCCTGCTCCCAAACCCAACGGAGCGCACCATCTTTACGAATTATCCGATATGTCAATTCAAACGGTGACTGATCCTTTACCTGCGCTTGAATGCTATCCCAGACTTCCTCGCGGTATTCCGGAACGATCAGATCGTTATAGCTCACCAGTGAATTACCAATCAATTCTTCCGGTTGATAACCGGTCAAATTCAAGCATCCGTCACTGACCAACTCCATGGTCCAATTTATGTCATTCCGGCAGCGGTATGCCATACCGGGTAGGTTTTTCAGAAGTGTTGAATGCTGGCGTTCAGTTTCATTCTGTTGTTGTATAGACTGCCATAGCCTTTGACGAAGCCGGTTGAATGATGTGATCAATTGGTCAATCTCGTCATTCTGATCAGGCTTCGTTATTTTTAACGGTTCATTCAACGAATCAAGTTCGTACGAGTTCAATATCTCCGATGATGATCGAAGATAGCGGATTACGTGACGCTCCATCAGTAGAAGAAGCGCAGTTGTGATCAACAAGACTACGATTGACTGAAACAGGATCTGGTTCCAAAGCCCTGAAAGGATCGAATCATACAGCATCGATTTGCTGGCTTGAAGATTAAGGTCCGCCACCTTCTCGGGCGTTGAATTTCCGGTATAAAACAACGGAATAGTCTTTTCAATACCGCCGTCAGATAACCTGGCCCCTTTTGCCAGTATGACCCCTCCCTCATCTACCAGTTCGGCGTAGGTCATGTAGGGGTGATTCACCATTCCAGCCATCAGGGCATTCATCTCCGGCCGGCTGAAGTTCCACACAGCCGTAGCAAGTCCTTCTGACTGTGTCAACCTGATCTCATTAAATGTTTTCTCAACAGAGCCGGCCAATTGACGGTAATTAAGCCAGAATTGAATTCCAGCCAGTAATAAAGTCACAACTATCGCAATCAGCAATGACTGTGAGAAAATTCTGTTACCGATTTGATTTCGGGATTTATTAAACATTCAACCAGTTCTTCCCCTGCAAGCTGTCTACATCATCATGGTGGAAGTATTCTTCATCTCAGTACATTTGCCGGTTGAAAAAATACAATGATTTTTTCTCCGGCACATAGTATTTGTATTATACAAATACAACTACCGTCATGATAGTGTGACCTACCATGATAGATAACAACATCATGAGGTTGTATAATGTTTTGCGACAGGTTTAATGTTCTTCCGTATAAAAAATACAATTAATTAATAACTAATCAAAAAAGGAATTTGACCATGCTTCGAAACAAAGCGGAAAAGAAGATTGCCGTTTTTCTTGGAATTACGCTGACTGTGTCGTGTCTGTTTTATTACCTGATCATCCAATCAGGAACATTAATGGCCGCGGGCGGTTTGTATGTCCTTTTATTAATGTGGACCCCCGGCGCAGCCGGTATCATTACCCAACTCCTGTTTGAACATTCCCTCAAGGGGATGGGATGGAAACCCGGAAAATTCAAATACCTTGCCCTGGCATACATTGTGCCGGTTATTTATTGTGTGGTTGTGTACGGTTTTACCTGGATATCCGGATTGGGCACTTTCCCCTCTGCGGAGTTTTTATCAGACCTGGCCGCGAGTTATCCGGGATTATCGGGAACGCAGGGGCTGCTGATCTTCGCTGCCATCATGTCCACGTTGGGTGTGCTCTCAAGTATGCTTTCCGCGCTGGGTGAAGAGATCGGGTGGCGCGGATTACTGGTTCCTGAGATGGCAAAGATCATGCCCTACACCCGAGTCAGCCTTATCAGCGGCGCGATCTGGGCGCTGTGGCATATGCCGCTGATCTTTTTCGCGGATTACAAATTACCCGGGGTGCCCGTCTGGTACGGGGCAGCCATGTTCCTGATCATGGTCATCGGTATCAGTTTTGTTTTTGCCTGGCTGCGGTTGAAATCGGGCAGCCTGTGGACGGCGGCTATCCTTCACGCCAGTCACAATTTGTTTGTCCAGGCTGTTTTCACACCGGTGACCGGTCAAAACGCGGTAACACCGTATATCATTGATGAATTCGGCTGCGGATTGGCAATCGCCATAGGTATTGCCGCATTTCTGTTCTGGCGTAAACGTAACGAGCTTCCGGTGGAAAATTCGGTGGCGTCGGGGTCACTGTAAATTACTGCCTGACAATGCTCTCAGGATTGCATATCCGGCACAGAAATAGCTCCTATAATTAGTCTGGTTTACATTTCCGCCGTATCGGGAGAGTACTCGTATGTCAGATCGAATTCTAGTCACATATGCCAGCCGCACGGGTTCAACCATTGGCGTAGCCCAGGCGATAGCCGCTGTGCTGACAGAAAAAGGGTATCAGGTGGACGTGGTTCCCATGCCGGAGGTAAAGGAAATATCTCCGTACAAAGCCGTTGTCGCCGGAAGCGCCATTCAATCCGGGGCGTGGCTGCCGGAAGCTATGCTCTTTTTGCAAACCCATAAATCCGAGCTGAATCATCGTCCGTTTGCCGCATTTTTGGTTTGCATGACCATGGTCATGGGGAACGGCAAATACCGCGACCATGTCGTCAACTTTTTACAGCCGGTCCGCTTACTGGTTAAAACCCGCAGTGAAGGTTTGTTCGCCGGCGCGTTGAATAT
>CAYOKC010000072.1:0-18497 GCA_964404415.1 uncultured Leptolinea sp.
CCCCGGACCCCGCTGCGGCTCTCCCCACCTTCCCGTCGTTGGAAGGCACCACCCCCGGCGCTCCGCTGCCTACAGCCGCCCCGCTGGCCGGTGTGGCTGTCACACAGCCGGCTGATGCTTCAGCCGCTGCCGGGCTACCCACCGCCGCCGCCGCGCTGCCCACTGTGGCGCCCGCGGCCCCAGCCGGTACAGTGGTAGCCGCCATCCCCGATAAACTTCAGTGGGTGTCCAATACACCTGCTGATAAAAGCAAGGTTCCCGCGGGCAAGGGCTTCAAGATCACCTGGAAGCTGCAGAACGTGGGTACCACCACCTGGGACGCGACATACAACTTCAAATTCTACGCGGGCACCCAGCTCGCCAAAAATGGCGGGTATCCGATCGTCAAGGAAGTCAAACCCAATTCAACCTTCGATTTCACGGTGGATGCCGTAGCTCCCACCACACCCGGTGAATACTACTCTCTCTGGGTCCTGCAGAGAGCGGACGGGGTGAATGTCGGCAAATTTGACATTACCCTGACGGTTCAGTGATCCAATAAGGAATAACGGATGAATTTCAAAAAGATCATCTATCTGCTTATGCTTTCCACGCTCGTCCTGGGACTGGCCGCCTGCAGCACTCCCGCACCCGCTCCCACGGCTGAGCCGGCCCCCACGCTGGATGTGGCGGCCATCAAGGAAGAGATTTACAAAACCGTTGTTGCCGAGTTGACGGCAAACGCGCCGAAAGCCTCTCCCACCCCTGAAGCTACCGCCACGGCGGCTGCCAGCCCCACGGCAGAAGTTTTGCCCACCATGACGGCTCCTGTGGCCATCACACTGGCTCCAAAAGCCACCTTCACGGCAGCCAGCAGCTTCACCCGCTACCCCACATGGACGGTCACCCCATACACCGACCGCGCTTCCCTTTCCTTCCAGAACCCGGCTGACGGACTGGTGATGGCTCCCGGGCAGGCGTTTGACGTCACCTGGGTGATCAAGAACATCGGCGCCCGCGATTGGACCGGCGACTTCTACATCACCTATATCAGCGGCGTCAAGAGTTCCTCCTTCGGCACCATGATGCTTTCACCGCTGGCCCGCGGTAACGAAGTCACCATCACGGCGGATTTCGTGGCTCCTACGGCTCCCGGTTATTATGTGTCGCAGTGGGCCTTGATCAACGACGACGGCGTCAAAATTTTCCGCTTCAATTACGCCTTCTCGGTCAAGTAAATATATTTTATTTCCTCTTAGACCGGAGCTGACGGATCTCGTCAGCTCCGGTTTTTCTAATAATTACCTGTGCTATTGAATGGGATACGGAGAGGTACCGCGGATATAATAATTTCGATATGGTTGATTTTTTAAATGACAGCATTCAGGAAATTACTCATTCCGCCGGGTTTTCACACGCGGGCATTCTAAAACCGCGGCCGGTAGACCCGGCTGTGTTCGGTACATACCGGCATTGGCTGTCTGATGGCTGTCACGCGGGGATGACCTACCTGGAGCGCGCGTCGTCTCTGGAAAGCCGCGCTGATCCGTCACACCTTATGCCCGAAGCCCGTTCCATCATTGTACTGGCCGCCCGTTACCCGGTTGACCGTATTGCCGATAGACGCACCGGTTTGTATGGCAAAGTATCCTCGTACGCGTGGGGCAAGGATTACCACGAGGTACTGCGCGTGAAACTGGATGAACTTGCCGCGCAACTCTCGCGATATGCCGGAAAAGACGTCCAGACGCGACTGGCGGTCGATTCGGCCCCCATTCTGGAGAAACCTATCGCCAGCCAGGCCGGGTTGGGATGGACCGGCCGCAACTCCTGCCTGATCCATCCTGTCCATGGGTCGTTCTTCTTTTTGGCTAACCTTTTCACCACGCTGGAATTGGAACCAACCCAGGCCGATATCCCCCCTCGATGTGGTGACTGTCACCGTTGCATGGATGCCTGCCCGACAGGCTGCATCCTGCCCGACTGCACCATTGACGCCCGCCGCTGCATCTCCTATTTGACCATCGAAAATAAAGGCGCCATACCGGTTGATATGCGTGAAAAGATCGGTCAACGACTTTTTGGCTGCGATGTCTGTCAGAGTGTATGCCCGTGGAACCACAAACCGGATGATTCTCCAGTAATGCCGGAATTCCGACCGGCAGACGATTCCTGTATCTGGCCGGATCTGCGGAAAATTGTGACACTGTCACCCGGAGAATTTAAGCAACAATTCTCCGGCACACCGCTTTTACGTGCCAAACGGACCGGATTGCTTCGCAATGCCTGTGTTGTCCTCGGAAATATTGGCTCCAGTGACGCTCTTCCGGTACTCTCCCGCCTCATGGACAATGAGCCTGAAGCGTTGATCCGCGGCCACGCCGCCTGGGCACTGGGCAGAATTTCGTCAAAGCCTGCCCGCGATGTACTGTCACGCGCGCTTCTGTCAGAATCCGACGCTGATGTCCTTAATGAAATTACAATGGCGCTTGAGGCGGTTTAGGGCATCCACAAAGGCAAAGCCGCATCTTCCGCGATCGTTGTAACATCCTTTTTTACCGCGTCCCACAGGGCGATCACCGGTTTGGCATTGGATATTCCCAATCTCGCCTGCTGGAAAACGATATACCCTCCGTCAGGGCTCCAATCCGGTGAAGCATTGATTACCGTGGGATCACCGGTGATTTGTGTCATCTCATTTGTTTTCAGATCGTAGATTGTCAGTTGCCGTGTCAGAGGTCCGCCTTCAGCACGTGTTCCAACAACTATTCTCTTGCCGTCTGGTGACCAATCCGGTTCGCCCAGCTCTAAACCTGTCAATACATCTTTCAAAGGTTCACTGATCGTGCTATTGGTAATTTTGACAACATACAACCGTGAAAAAATGGAATGTTGACCCATTTCATCGTCGACAAACATGAATCTCTCTCCGTCCGGAGACCAGCATCCGTGCTGCGTACGGTTCGTCCCCAGAAGGAAATCGTTTGACCCGGATTTATTTACGATCCTGATTCCCTGACTTTTACTATCATAGAAGGAGATCTTCTCTCCATCAGGTGAAAAGGCCGGGAGAATCCCGGGGATACTCTTCTCTGTGATCAATGGGGTTATCCCCTCTTCTCCTTTATCAATAAGACCGGTATAGATATAAAAAAGCTGGCTGGTATTTCCTTCTTCCGGTTCGCGGTTACGTGAAAAGGCAAATAACCGGCCGTCTGCGGATATAGCCGGGTCAACACAGGTCTCTTTGCCACACAAGACCAATAATTTTGGGCTTTGTTCTCTTAGAAAAACTGCATAAATATCAGACCCACCCGATGCGTTCTTTTGTGAATATAGAATAACATCCCCGGTCTGGCTGACAGCAAGACCAGTCACAAGCCCGCCTGTCCTGGTCAGCGCGGTATTCTGCCCCGTTGAGAAATCATACTTCCATACTTCAGGTGCTGTCGTCGCGTTGCCCAGATACAAGATTGAAGGTGGTCTGATAGTGTATGACCATCTGAAATCCTTCTTATATTCACGTCCATCCTGGCTGGTAGATCCGCTCCGTAGATATACTTCCAACTGGCTGCCAGAGGGAAAAGCCCGCCCGGGTTTGATCTGGAGTGTGGATTCATGCCACACAATGTCAAAATCCCGAGTAGGGGCAATTCCCAGCCGGGATTCAACTGTTTCCCGGTTCATTGGAACGGGAAACCGGATACTGATAACACCGGCACTTCCAGAAATAGTACCGGTTTCAGGAAAAATTCCGGGATCCTTTAATGAAGTCAATTCCGGAATAAAAACACAATAAAGACCGGCAGCAACCAGTGCTCCAAATAGATAATAAAGTAAGGTTTTATAGGGCTTCATTATGATTAAAAAATGGGCGGTACATTGACCGCCCATCTATGTATAACGTGTACCTCAAAATTTATGGCTGCAATGTCGCGGTGGCCGAGGGAGCCGCGGCCGGTTTTGTGCCGCCTATCTGGGTTCCACCGGGAGTGATCGTGGCAGGCCGGGTGGGAACGACGGTGACAATATTCACCGGAATTTTCAAAACCTGACCAACATAGATCAAATTGGCATCCTGCAATTTGTTGGTGGTCATGATCTTATCCGGGTCACTATTGAACTTACCGGCGATTTTTCCAATGGTATCACCGGGTTCAATGCTATATTCCACCAGGGTTCCCGCTTTGATATTCTGCGGAATGGGTGTATCGGTAGGCAGAACAGCGCCGGGCTGCGGAATCAGGATCTTGTCACCTACGCGGATGTTGCAGTTGGATCCGAGCGCGGGATTAAGCAGGATCAACGCTTTCACCACCGTCCCAAACTGGTCCGCGATCTTCTGGCAGTAATCGCCTTCCACAATGGTGTACTCAAATGGTCCGCTGGGAGTGGCTGTTTCTGTGGGTAGAGAAGTCGGGGTAATTGTCGGCGTTGACGTTGGTGTATCCGTGGGAGGAACAGGGGTGGCAGTGTATGTCAAGGTTGGCGTTGGTGTATCGGTGGTGAGGAATGGCAGGGCGGGTTTATTGGGACCGGAAAGCCAGAATACTAACAAAACCACACCACCAACGATCAACAATCCAGCCAGACCGCCGATGATCACCGGCATGGTCTGCTGACGTTTCTTATATGATTCAATAACTTCTTGAGGATTATCTTTTTTAGACATAGGATTTCCTGTTATCTTCTGAATGATCCGGCATCAGTTCTGGCCGGCCGTTCCTGTTTTTAATGCTTGAAAGATCCTTAATACACGCATTCTACCTGATTAAATCGGTTTTAGCGAGTCAACGGGTTTTCAGGCCGGCAGGATTTTCTTCAGGAATTGCCCTGTATAAGAGGCCTCTATCTTTGCGATCTCTTCCGGAGTGCCAAAGCCTAACAATTGACCGCCCCGGTCACCGCCTTCCGGTCCCAGGTCAATCAGATGGTCTGCCACTTTGATGATATCCAGGTTGTGCTCAATGATAAGCACGGAATTGCCGTTATCCACCAGTTTCTGCAGGACTTCGATCAATTTGTGAACATCCGCGGCATGTAGACCCACAGATGGCTCATCCAGTACGTAGAATGTTTTACCGGTGGCACGCCGTGACAGTTCCTTGGCCAGTTTTACACGCTGGGCTTCACCGCCCGAAAGCGTAGTAGCCGGTTGCCCTATACGCACATACCCCAAACCTACATCCAGCAGGGTCTTCAGTTTATTCTGGATCGTCGGAAAGTTGGCGAAGAACTCGATGCCTTCCTCCACTGTGGTATCCAATATATCCGCGATCGTCTTTCCTTTGAATTTGACCTGAAGGGTTTCCCGGTTGAACCGCGCACCGTGACATACGTCACAGGGAACGTACACATCCGGCAGGAATTGCATCTCTATACGCAATTGACCCTGCCCCTGGCAGGCTTCACACCGGCCGCCGTGAACATTGAAGGAGAACCGGCTGCTTTTATATCCTCTGATCTTACTCTCCGGCAATTCCGCGAAGAGTTGACGTATCTCGTCGAACAGGCCGGTATACGTTCCCGGATTGGACCGCGGCGTGCGCCCGATCGGGGACTGATCAATATTGATCACTTTGTCCAGATGCTCCATTCCCTCCAGTCGGTCAAATTCACCCGGTTGGGTATGAGAACCATAAAGTTGCTTTGACATTTCGGCGTACAGGATATCGACCATCAAAGTGCTTTTTCCCGAGCCGGATACGCCTGTGATGCAGGTTAAAACACCCAGCGGGATATGCACATCAAGATTCTTCAGGTTATTGGCGCGAGCCCCGTGGATAACCAGTTCTTTTCCATTACCCTTGCGCCGTTGTTTCGGAATGGGAATGCATTTCCGGCCGCTCAGATAGGCGCCGGTAATCGAATTTTTATCCTTTAGGATATGGTCAACTGTGCCGGCTGAAATGATCTGGCCGCCGTGTTCTCCGGCGCCGGGACCCAGGTCTACGATCCAATCGGCCGCCCGGATGGTCTCGTCATCGTGTTCCACTACCAGAACGGTATTACCGAGCGTCACCAGCCCTTTCAGGGTCGCCAACAGACGGTCGTTGTCACGTGGATGCAGACCAATGGAAGGCTCGTCAAGCACATACAACACACCCATCAGCCGTGACCCAATCTGTGTGGCCAGGCGGATGCGCTGGGCTTCACCGCCGGAAAGAGAGCCGGCTGAACGCCGCAGTGTCAGGTAGTCCAGCCCCACGTCCACCAGGAAACCCAGCCGTTCACGGATTTCTTTCAGTACCCGTTCCGCGATGGCTTGCTGACGTGTGGTCAGGCAGCAGTCTTCATCCATCAACTGCTTGATCCAATTCAATGTGGTGATCACCGGCCAGGTGGTCACTTCCACTATATTTTTATCATCCACGGTGACAGCCAGCGCTTCCGGGCGCAGCCTCGTCCCCTTACAGGTCGGGCATGGCCGGTCGCTCATATATTCACTGATCTTGCTGCGGATATACTCAGAGGATGTCTCTCTGAACCGCCGCTCAAGATTCGGGATAATGCCTTCGAAAGAAGTCTCGAATGTGGTCTTGCGGTCATTCCGCCCAACCATACTCATGGTGACTTCCTGCTTTCCCGTCCCGTAAAGGATTAGTTTCAGCTTATCCTCCGGTATCTGGTTTACCGGTACATCCAGATCGATCTTGTAATGATCGGCTACCGCTTCCAGCATCTGCCAGTAATAACCGCCCTGCTCTTTTGAATTGCTCCACTCCAGTGCGATGATCGCGCCATCATTGAGTGACCTGTCCCGGTCCGGGATGAGCAGATCCGGGTCAATTTCCAACCGGTTGCCCAGTCCTTCGCAATCCGGGCACGCGCCGTGCGGGGTGTTAAAGGAGAATGTGCGTGGTTCGATCTCTGGCAGGCTTACCCCGTGTTCCGGGCAGGCCAGGTGTTCACTGTAGAACAGGTCCTGGGCAGGATCAGTGCTCAAATTCTGAATGGTGAGGTATCCCTCGCCAATTTTTAACGCGGTCTCTATGGAATCTGTCAGGCGCGAGAGGATCGATTTTTCTTCGGTTACCTCAGTGGCATGTGAAATGACCAGCCGGTCAACCACCGCTTCGATGGTGTGCAGCTTGAAGCGGTCAAGAGTGATCTCATCTTCAAGGTTGACTACCTGCCCATCTACGCGGGCCCGCACAAAACCCATCTTCTGGATGTCTTCAAAAATATTCTGGTATGTCCCTTTACGTCCTCTTACCAACGGCGCAAGTATCAATATACGCGTTCCATCCGGCAATGACTGAACGGCATCCACGATTTCTTGCGCGGACTGCCGCTGCACCTCCCTGCCGCATACCGGACAATGGGGGATACCCACACGGGAAAAAAGGAGACGCATGTAATCATATACTTCTGTGACGGTACCCACAGTCGAACGGGGATTATGGGAGGTCGCTTTCTGGTCAATGGATACAGCCGGTGATAGACCTTCGATCGAATCCACGTCAGGTTTATCCATCTGGCCCAGGAATTGACGGGCATAGGATGACAGCGATTCAACATACCGGCGCTGTCCTTCGGCAAAGATCGTGTCAAATGCCAGGGAAGATTTCCCCGAACCGGACAAACCGGTAATAACAACCAATTTATCACGCGGAATTTCCACTGTTATATTCTTCAGATTGTGTTCCCGCGCACCAATTACCCGAATGACATCTTGAGTCATGTTCCACCTGATATCGTGATCAAATTCTCGCAGCATTGTACTATACCCGTGTTAAAAGAAGTTAATTTTATAAATCATTTGTTCTTAGTACATATTCCCTATTTTAGCACGAAATGGTAATCCAGTATAATCAACACTATCCCCCTTTGAGAGCAGACATTATGGACAAACAGCATAAAAAGATCATCAACGCATGGGCTATGTATGATTGGGCTAATTCCGCGTTTGCTACAACCATCATGGCGGCCGTATTACCGGTTTATTATGCCAGTGTGGCGGCAGCCAACCTGCCGGGTAATTCCGCTACCGTTTACTGGGCATATACAACGTCTATTTCTTTGTTGGTAGCGGCCATCCTCAGTCCGGTACTGGGCGCCATGGCGGATCTCAGCGGCGCCAAGAAACGATTGTTGGCTATTTTCGCGTTTCTCGGGGTTCTGGGAACTGCGCTGCTTTATTTTGTCAAAACAGGTGACTGGTTGATGGCCTCCATCTTTTTTGTGATCGGAGAAATTGGTTTCGCCGGGTCCCTGGTTTTCTACGATTCGCTGCTTCCCCATATCGCTTCCGGCGAAGAAATGGACCAGGTTTCATCCAAAGGCTATGCCATGGGCTACTTGGGCGGCGGTATTCTTCTGGCCGTCAACCTGGCGATGATCATGCTGGCGCCGAAAGAATTAACCGGGTTGATGTCACGCCTGAGCTTCCTTTCTGTTGCTCTCTGGTGGTTTGTTTTCACCATTCCCCTTCTAAAATATGTGCCGGAACCGGAGCGCAAACTTCAGCCTGGCGAAAAGGGACTCAATCCTGTAAAAGCTGCTTTTGGCCGTTTGGGCCATACATTCAGAGAGATCAGGAACTACAAAAACCTGTTCCTGTTTTTGGTCGCTTTCTGGTTTTATAACGACGGCATCGGAACCATTATTAAAATGGCCACCATTTACGGCGCGGAGATCGGCATCGGTCAAACCACGTTGATTGGCACGCTGCTGATGGTGCAATTCGTTGCCATCCCGTTCGCGTTTCTGTTTGGCTGGCTGGCTAAGAAGATCGGCACCAAACGCTCGATCTACCTCAGTCTGATCATTTATACCGGAATCACGATTTACGCCTATTTCCTTCAGTATGAATGGCAATTCTGGGCGCTCGGTTTTGCTGTCGCTACTGTACAGGGCGGCAGCCAGGCATTGAGCCGTTCGCTGATCGGCCGGATGATGCCAAAGAGCAAATCCGCTGAATTCTTTGGCTTTTTCAGCGTCAGTGAAAAGTTTGCCGGCATCGCGGGACCATTTGTATTTGGCATCGTCGGTCAAATGATGGGACAGAGCCGCCTGAGCATCGTCTCATTGATCATTTTCTTCGTGATCGGCGCCGCTATTCTCTCGCGGGTTGATGTTGACGCCGGTATCGCGGCTGCTCAAAAAGAAGAAGCGCTGTTTCAAGAATCAGTAGCCTGATATTTCATTCAAAAAACATGAGACCCGATTGATCAGGTCTCATGTTTTTTATTTAATTCCGTCTTAGATCACCTGGTACACCTCAACCAGAACGCCCCCGGTGCTTTTCGGGTGGATAAAAGCCATCAACCGGCCCGGTTCTTCGAGCGGGGATTCATTGATCAACCGTATCCCTTTTTCCTTCAGTTGTGCCAGCATACCGGCAATATCGTCAGTTTCCAGGCATATATGATGCATGCCCGGCCCACGTTCCGTTACAAATTTCGCGATCGTTGAATCTTCCGACATCGCTTTAACCAGTTCAATTTCACTTTGACCGACAGGGATGAAGGTCACCTGTGATTTTTGCGCGGCAACCTCTTCCACATGGTCAATAGCCAGGTTTAATGCGTTGCTCCAGAAATTTGCCGCGGTTTCGTTGTCGGCAACGGCTATGCCAATATGATTGATGCGTGTAATTTTTGCCATGGTCACCTCTACGAAAATGACGGGGGTTGGTACTCGCCCCAGATGGATTTCAAAACTCCGGTTATCTCCCCAAGTGTGACACCGTTTTCCACACAGGTTATGAATACCGGCATCAGGTTTTCCTCGGATCGGGCTGATTTTTCGAGGTAAGTCAGTAATTCTGACACTCTGGCGGCATCCCTTCCTATTTTATATTCACTCAGTTTTGCCACTTGCTTTTTCTCAATGCCGGGATCTATCCTCAATCGTTCAAGTTCCTGGGTTTCATCCACCTGAAAATCATTTACTCCAACGATCACTTGTTGTTTTGATTCAACGTCTTTCTGGTAAGCGTATGAGGAGTTTTGGATCTCCTTTTGAACATAACCATTTTCAATAGCCGGCAGCACACCGCCCATCCCGTCGATTTTTTGGATGTAAGCCAGGGCTTCCTTCTCGATCTCGTTTGTCAACTGCTCTACCAGATAGGAACCGGCTACCGGGTCAACACTATCTGCCACCCCTGATTCATACGCGATGATCTGTTGTGTCCTCAACGCCACTCGGACGGATTTTTCAGTGGGCAGCCACAGGGCTTCATCCATGCTATTGGTATGTAACGATTGCGTACCTCCCAACACAGCAGACAATGCCTGCAGGGTAACTCGGATCACGTTATTTTCCGGCTGCTGCGCAGTCAATGTTGACCCTGCGGTCTGTGTATGGAAACGCAGCATCCACGATTTCTCATCAGTCGCGCCAAACCGTTCCTTCATGATCCTGGCCCACAGCCGGCGTGCCGCCCTGAACTTGGCAATTTCTTCAAAGAAATTATTATGGGCGTTGAAGAAGAATGACAACTGTGAAGCGAATTGGTCAACCTGAAGGCCGGCCTTGATGGCCGCGTCAACATAGGCGATGGCATCAGCCAGCGTAAACGCGACCTCTTGAACAGCCGTAGATCCGGCTTCACGGATATGGTACCCGGAGATACTGATCGTATTCCAATGTGGAATATTATCAGTGCAATACCGGAACACATCCGTGATCAACCGCATGGAAGGTTTCGGGGGAAAAATATAGGTTCCGCGGGCGATATATTCCTTTAGAATATCATTCTGAATAGTGCCACGCAGGCATTTTTCGTCAACACCTTGCTTTTTTGCTACGGCAATGTACATTGCCAACAGAATTGACGCCGGCGCGTTGATCGTCATACTGGTGGAAACCTTATCCATAGGTATCCCGGAAAATAACTGTTCCATATCAGCCAGTGACGAAATTGACACACCCACTTTTCCCACTTCGCCGGCCGCTATGGGATCATCAGCGTCATACCCGATCTGAGTGGGCAGGTCAAATGCCACGGATAAGCCTGTTTGTCCCTGATCCAATAAGTACCGGTAGCGTTTATTGGATTCTTCCGCGGTGGCATAGCCAGCGTATTGACGCATCGTCCAGAAACGGCTGCGGTACATGGATGGTTGCACACCCCGGGTAAACGGGTATTCACCGGGAAACCCCAGTTGATTTAAATAATCATCATTTTCAGGTATCGCAACGGCTGGAATTTTTATCCCAGAACCCGTCTTAAACTCAGATTTCCGTTCTGGAAACTTGCGTATGGAATTTGAATACCGCTCTTCTGACCACTTTTTCCATTGAGAACTGATATCCATTTTTCACCTTTATAGTTTAAAAATAATTTCTGTTGTTACAATAAACCTATGACAGATTTTCTTCAATTGATAACTATACTTGTAATTATATTGTTTACCGCAAAACTTGCCGGACGAGCAAGCGTCAAATTCGGACAACCCTCAGTTTTTGGGGAATTACTGGTGGGTATCTTGCTCGGACCGTCCTTGGTTAATCTTGCCGGGCTTCCGTTTATCACCGATTCGCATTTGATGGATTTTATTGACTATATAGGTGAGATTGGTGTTTTGCTATTAATGTTTCTGGCCGGGATTGAACTTCATATCCGTGACCTTGCGAGAAGTTCAAAACTTGCCATGTATTCCGGATCCTTTGGAGTTTTCTTTCCTATAATTCTTGGCGGATTATGCGGGTATGCGTTTCACATGGGCGTGACTTCGTCATTATTCCTCGGGTTGACACTCGCAGCAACCAGTGTTTCAATTTCCGCCCAAACATTAATGGAGATGCGTCAGTTTAGAACCCGTGTAGGAACAGGACTAATGGGGGCAGCGGTATATGACGATATCCTGGTAATCCTCTTGTTCTCAATATTCCTGGCGAGTATCGAAGGCAGTCTAAGTTTTCTAGGAATACTCTGGTTGCTTGTCCGAATGATCGCGTTTTTTTCATTGGCCGCATTTTTTGGGTTCTATATTCTTCCGGTTTTTACACGCCTGATCCAGCGTGCCAGTACATCTCACGGGTCGGTCACCTTTGCCATAATTGTGTTATTCATCTTTGGGATACTGGCTGAGTTGGTTGGTAATATGGCAGCAATTACCGGTACATTCCTGGCGGGGCTTTTCTTTTCCCGTACCCGTGAAAAAGACATTGTGGCTGAAGGCATCTCTAACCTGGCGTATGGATTCTTTGTTCCTGTCTTTTTCATCAGCATCGGATTAAGGACAAACCTCAGATTGTTTTCTCCCGAATCCTTTCTTTTCCTCCTGGTTCTTACAGCCATAGCCATACTTAGCAAAATACTTGGCGCCGGATTGGGAGCGAAAATCGGAGGGTTTTCCTGGCTTGAGGCTTATCAACTGGGAACGGGTATGGTGTCCCGGGGCGAAGTTGGATTGATCATAGCCAGTATAGGAGCAGGTGCAGGTTTAATTGACATCACTGTTCTTACCAATATCGTAATTCTGATTTTGATTACAACACTTGTCACGCCCATTTTATTAAACAAAGCTTTTTCGAATCCACCTGAATTTCTGGTTCCGCACCCTATAGTACCAACAGAAACAGAAATACTTAAATCGGGAGAAAATGAATGATGTTCCTACTTCTACTAATTATTCCAGATTGTGATAATTTGGAGGATTTACTGGTTTCCTTACACGCCGTGGGGGCAGTGAATATTAACACGGTCAACTCGGAAGAATTTCTCCCCAATAATGATGACCAGCCTCTTGAGGAAGATTTTCCGATCATTCCATCCTTACAATCCATTACGGACCTCTCGCAAAATTCCGCAAAAACCATTTTTGCTTTTGCTCCAACAAAAAGTGTATTAAAAGACCTTGTTTCCGTGACAAACTCGTTTCTGGAAAAATCAGAAATCACTCATGAATCATTGTTATCTGTTTTTCCTGTTGGGAATATAGCATCAATCCTTAATTAGGAAACCAATTTGACCAGTTATCCACATACTGGTAAAATCACTACTTGCATAGACCGTAGTACCCTTCGGTTCATGACACTTACTTGAAAGGGCTTATAGAATGAAAGTTTTACTGATCAAAGATGTTTACAAGCTGGGCCGCGCTGGTGATGTGAAGAAAGTGGCGGATGGTTACGGACGTAACTTCCTCCTCCCCCAGGGCTTTGCTGTACTGGCCACTCTGGGTGCTCTCAAACAGGCTGACAAAATCCGTTCCCAGGCTTCAATTCGCCGTACTCAGTTGAACAGTGAACTGGGCGGACTTGCCGAGAAAGTCAATGGCACAGTTGTGACGTTCTCATCCAAAGCTGGCGAAACCGGAAAACTCTACGGTTCCATCACTACACAGATGATCGCGGAAGCTGTCAACAGCAAGCTCGGCACAGAAATTGATCGCCGCGCCGTCGAAATTCAGCCTATCCGCAATCTGGGCGAACATAAAGCCAAAATCCGCCTCACCATGGACCTGGTTCCTGAAATCAAGATCATTGTCCATCGCGAAGGCGAATCCGTAGCGGTGCCTGCTGCGCCTGCCGCGGAAAAACCCGTTCCTGCCGAAACAGTGGAAGAACCCGCTGCCGCGGCTGAATAGTTGTCATTTGTCTTGCGAGCCATTTCCGGCCAGTTCCAGTATTTACTGGCTGGCCGGATTTTATAATAATCAAAATAATTAATGTCATCTTCTGTTGGAGAACAACTCAAATCAGCCCGTCTTGCCCGGAATTCGTCCATCGACGAAGTTTCGAAGGCTCTGCATATTAAGCCGTTTCTTGTAGAAGCACTTGAAGAAAACCGGTTCTCTGATATACCTTCTCAGGCTCAGGTTAAAGGCTTTATCAGATTGTATGCCGGGTGGTTGAATTTGCCTGTCCAATCGTTGCTCGACATTCTGGATGGAAAAACAACCACTCCTTCCGAAATAGTATCGGAACCTGTTTTATCCAATCGACATCAGGAAGCAAAAATAGAGACCTCATCTGAGGCGGATTTTGTTATTTCCCGGAATGAAAATGAAAGCGACGAGATCAAAGACAGCACAGTTCTGTCAACATCAGAAATAGAAGAAAGTCTCCCATCATCGGTCACTTCGCAACAATTGTTTGTTCAAATCGGGGCTCAACTTTCGGCCTGTCGCGAGAAACTGGATATAACCGTAGAAGAGATTGAAAAACTAACCCACATTCGCGCCAGATACCTTACAGACATGGAATCCGGCAATTTCGCGGACATTCCATCACTGGTCCAGGCGCGCGGGTTACTCAGCGGATATTCTTCATTCTTGAACCTCGATACTGACCATTTGTTGTCACTTTTCGCGGACGCGCTCCAATTACGCCGGCTTGAGTTATTACCCGCCCAACCGCAGGTAGAGTCGAATAAATCCGCGAAAAAGAAGAAAAGCGTCGTTGTTAAGCCTGAGCAAACAGGTTTCAAGCGTTTTCTTACTCTTGATTTTCTGTTAGGCAGTGTGACTATAATTACGGTAGTCGCTGTAGCCATTATCGCGGCTATTCAAGTCACATCCAACCCGGCAAGCAGTGTTTCAAAACCCCCGCCCATCGCAGAAGTATTGCGCGAAAATCCCGCCGCTAATACGGCAGCCACTGCCACCCCAACATTTGAAGCCACCGGGGTAATAAATCCGGAATCCATCGGGTTACTCCCAACAAGTCAAATTATTGAAAATTCCGACCTCGCGGATGGAACAGCCACTCCCCCGGTTCCAAGCCTTGGAAACGAATCCATGCAAGTCTATATTGTTCCCAACCAGCGGGTATTCCTTCAGGTAATTACCGGGAAAAAGACTGCGTTTTTGGGACGGACAGTACCTGGAAACGCCTATCCCTTCACATCCAATGAACGTATCGAAGTCATCAGCGGGAATGCGGCTGGGATCCAGATTTATTACAATCAACGCGATCTCGGCACTCTTGGTCTTCCCGGGCAGACACTTCGGTTGATCTTTTCCAAAGATGGCGTGGTAACACCCACAGCATCTGTAAATGCAGCTCCAACAAATACCCCTCGCGCTACGTTGACGTTAAAACCTTCAGCAACTCAGGCGCCACCTACTGTTACACCTTTGATTCCCTGATCATGAAAAAGAAAACATTCTATATCGAATCACTCGGATGCGCAAAAAACACAGTGGATTCCGAATCCATGGCTGATTTGCTCTTTCGAGTTGGCTATACAGCCGTTGACAAACCATCCCAGGCTGAAGTTCTGTTGGTGAATACCTGCGGTTTCATTTCGGCTGCACGTGAAGAATCTCTTAATTCGCTACGTGCATTGTCTGACCATAAAAAAGAAGGACAAATCTTGATCGCGGCCGGGTGTCTTCCCCAACGTGACCGGGAACTTGTGGTTAGAGAAATTCCCCGTCTGGATGGCGTTCTGAGTACCCGCCGGTGGATGGATATTCTGGAAATATTGGAAAAAATTAAAACATCCGGAGACCGAACATCTCCCGTATACCATATTCCCGAAGTCGCCACGATCGGCACAGATGAAAAAGGAGTTTTGCGGGCTGCTATTCAGGGGGCCAGCGCTTACCTGAAGATCGCTGATGGCTGCCGCCGGCTTTGCGCGTTCTGCTCCATTCCAATGATCAAAGGAACGGCAGTAAGCCGCCCGATGGAGACCATCCTGCAGGAAACAGCCTTTCTCGAGGAAAATGGTATCAAAGAGATCAATCTTATTGCCCAGGATGTAACTGATTATGGTTCCGACCTGGGAATGAAGGACGCGCTCCCTGATCTTCTTGAAAAGATCCATCAGACATCCCCTAATATTCCATGGGTTAGACTTTTATACGCGTATCCCGGCGCGGTTTCCGATCGCCTGATTGATCAGCTATGCGAAGGACGAGTTGTTTTACCCTACCTGGATATCCCTCTGCAGCATGCCCACCCGGATACATTAAAAAGAATGAAGCGCCCATCCAACATGGAGTGGGTTTACAGCACTATCGAGAAACTTCGCTATGGCAATCCGGATATTGCGCTACGGACTACCTTTATTGTCGGGTACCCGGGTGAGACGGATAAAGAATTTGAAACTCTTCTGAATTTTATCCGTGAGATCAAATTCGACCGGGTCGGCGTATTCACGTTTTCCTTTGAGCCCGGAACCTGCAGCGAACCGTTGGGTGACCCAATTCCGGCCGATGTCAAAGAAGAACGGTTCAATCTTCTTATGGCCGAGCAGGAAAAAATTTCGCTGGCAAAAAATCAGCTTATGTATGGCAAAGTACTCGATGTTTTGATCGATGGAGTGGACAAGAATATTTCCGTGGGCCGAAGTTATCGTGACGCGCCTGAAATTGACGGACTGGTTATTGTGGAAGGTGATTTACCGGTAGGCGAGATTTCAAAAGTGCAGGTCACCGGCGCGATGGCGTACGATCTTGTTGCGCGTCCTGTACAATAAGATGGATGAAATTTGTTGATCCATTCCGCCGATTATTTCGCTTTATAACACCGCTTACATTAGCAGACTGCATTGTCGCGTGTCTTTGCGTTGCGGTCTTCTTCGGGATTCTTTCGATCAGCATTTCGGTATTTGACGAAATGCCCCATCTGGAAGATGAATATGCATATGTCTGGCAAGCGGAAGTGGCTGCCAGGGGTGAGATCTTTCGCCCAACACCACCCTGCCCGCGCTGCTTTTTGGTTCCCTTCGTGATCGACAATGACGGTGTACGGTTTGGCAAGTACCCCTTGCCATGGCCTGTCATGCTGTCTTTTGGTGTTCGTTACGGCATTCGATCTTATATAAATCCGTTGCTTGCCGCCATCAGTGTCTGGTTGTTGTATCGGTTACTTGCGCAAGTTCGAAATACACGCACCGGTGTCATTGGGGCTATGTTGATATCCGTTTCACCCTTTTTCCTTATACTATCGTCTACATTGCTTTCTCATACATTCTCGTTATTTCTCGCTTTGATCTTTATGATCAGTTGGATGGATATTCAAAAATCAGACAGTTCAATTCCGATTTCCATTCGAATTCTGACTTGTGGTTTATCTATGGGGTTGCTTGTTTTATCACGTCCACTGACAGCCCTCGGGGTTATGCTGCCATTCGCCATCGAAGCAGTTTTCATTCTAGCGGGAAAAGATACTACGCAGAAGGGAAACCTACTTCTGGTATCCGGGGTCATTACGGTTTTTATTCCGTTCTACTTTCTCTGGCAATTCATTCTGACAGGTGATCCCCTCCGCAACCCGTACACATTTGTGTGGCCGTATGACACAATTGGTTTCGGCCCCGGCATTGGCAGACAACCCGGCGGATATCAACCTTCTATAGCCATAAAAAACGCCCGCGCGTCTTTGTATGTAGGCATGTTTGACCTGTTCGGGTGGTTGAAGTATTCCTGGTTTTTCTTGCCGGCCGGATTTCTCGTGTTGATGAAGAAGCGCCGGGCGTGGGTGGTCTTCGCAACGCTGTTGACGATCGTCGCAGCGTACGGGCTTTACTGGATCGGATCAGATCTACTAGGTCCGCGGTATTATTTTGAGGCTTTGCCGGCCTGCGTGCTGCTTACGGCGGCGGCATTTGACTTTCTTCTTGGGAATTTACCTCGAGATACAGGTCTTGCGTTCTGGAGAAGGTTACCCACCTGGAGATTTGTCAATCTCTCCATACTTATCACCTTTTTGGTCATCACTCCGGTCATTTTTTATCTTCCTACCCGTCTGCCGCGTTTTCACAACCTGTACAGTGCCAGCGCAGAGAGATTACTTCCCTTTAAAGACGCGAACAAACCGGGTATCGCCCCGGCGTTGATCATCGTGCACATCACCCAATCTTGGACGGATTACTCTTCGTTAACAGAATTGAGCAATCCGTATTTTGACACCCCGCTGGTGTTCTCATTAAGCAAAGGAAAAGAGATGGACGCTGTTGCCGCTTCCATGTTTCCTGGAAGGTACATCTGGCATTACTACCCGGATGAATTATTCACACTACGAAAATCTGAAAGACAGTAGGTAAACTCATTTTTTTTTGTGTATAGTTGACAATATTTCGATTTAATAATTATTGTTAAAAGAAAGCCTACTAAAAAAGGATAATCTTATCAGTCAGAGCCTGTATCTCCTCCAGATTCACCGTCTGCATCTCCACCCGCATCCCCACCCGTATCTCCTCCTGAATCTCCTCCTGGTGCAGTTGTTGCTGTTGCTGTAGGAAAGACTTCTTCGGCTGTAGGTTCAGGGGCTTCCTCAGTAGGGGGTGAACATTTGTTTGTCGCGTCATTGAATTTCGCCTGTGTGGTTTCATCAACCGAAAGGTTCAGCGCGTTCTGATATTGAGCGGCCGCGTCGCAGGGGTTTTCTTCCGCCAGAAGTATGTCACCGTAGAGGATGGATCCCTTACGGTAACGTTCCGCGGCAGACATACCGGATGCGTCCCGAATACCGGGAGCTGAAGCCATCAATTGGGTCAGGTTATTCAAGACAGCCGGCCAGTCGACCGCCCAGGCTGCCACACTGGCCAGATAATAACCGGCCGTCTGCTGCTGCGAGATGGCATCACGATCCAGAGGGCCGTACTGCCC
>CAYOKC010000073.1:0-4889 GCA_964404415.1 uncultured Leptolinea sp.
AGAACCGCTGGCCTCAACATTGCAGGATCTGGCGATCAAAGCCCATAAAGCCATCAATTCGCTCGACGTATCCCGCGTGGATATCCGCCTGGATAAAAACGGCCTGCCCCGCCTGATGGAGATCAACACTCTCCCCGGCCTGACCCGCGGATTCAGTGATCTTTGTGTCATCGCGGAAGCCGAAAATTGGAATTATCGCGATATAATACTGGAAATACTCTATCTGGGAGCTTCACGCTTTGGCATGGTAACTCCCAGTGACCGGACTGCGAGGGGCATTCCAGTGCAACTTCCCGAATACGTTCCAGTTTTCCACAATCAGCGACACTCACGATAAAAAGGATCCACTCCTCTTTTGAAGGAGGAGTGGATCTATGCAAGAACCCGGGACCCTTAATGTTGGGCCGGGATTTTTGCTTAATGTTGTTTTCAAAAGGTGGTCAGACCTTTGGAAGAAACCCTGCTACACAATCTAATCCAAATTTCTACGTAGGAGAGAGAAAATGAAGAGTAAGTTATTTGTTGTGATCAGCCTTATCGCCCTGTTTGCCATGGTTTTGACGGCCTGCGCTCCCGCCGCCACAGCCACCCCCGCCGCTGACGCCGCCAAACCTGCTGATGCCGCCGCCCCCGCGGCCATGAAGATCCGCGTTGCTTCCGATGCCGCGTATCCTCCCTTCGAAACCGTTGATGAAGCCACAAAAGAGATGGTCGGCTTTGATATTGACCTGTTCAAAGCCATCGCCAAAGAAGCCAATCTCGATGTTGAATTCGTCAATATCGGTTTTGACCCGCTACTCGCCGGCATGGCCCAGTGCCAGTATGATGCCGCCATTTCCGCCATCACCATCACCGAAGAACGCAAAAACAACATGACCTTCTCCGACCCGTACTTCCAGGCTGGCCAGGCCATCACTGTTTCTGTGAAGAACGATGCGATCAAGTCCGAAGCTGACCTCAAGGGCAAAACCATCGGTACCCAGCTCGGTACCACCGGCGACATCCTCGCCAAGAAGATCGAAGGCGCCACCGTCAAAGCCTATGACAGCGTCGACCTGGCCTTCCAGGATCTGCTGAACGGACAGGTTGAAGCCGTTGTGGCCGACAACGTTCCCTCCGAAGGTTTCGTGGGCAAGAACTCTGAAAAGATCAAAGTCGTTGCCGGTCTGCTGACCTCCGAAGATTACGGTATCTCTGTCTGCAAGAAAAACGCCGAACTGCTGACCCGCATCAATGACGGCTTGAAGAAAGTCAAAGAAGCCGGCCTCATCGAAGAACTCAACAACAAATGGATCAAAGGTAAATAACTTTTTTCCGGATTAAAGCGGATGCCTTCGGGCATCCGCTTTTTTTATATATAATTCTTACGGGCTTTTCCTTGTAGACTATCTGGAAGGACCGTATAATAGATTCATTCACGGGGATGATCGGCTTCGACGGGGGAGGCTGATCCCGGATGGCGAGCCGAGAGGTGCCGAACTCGTAAAATCCGCACAAAACCTTAAGTGCCAACCGCACTTCCTACGCTGCTCTTCCTCTCGCTGCATAAGCGATAGGTACCAGCAACCGCCTCTTCGTGAGACGGCGTCCGCCTACCCCGCTCTTCAGCCGGTGGTAACGTGGGCGTCACAAGGCTGAAGTGCCGCGTGGTTTTCCGTGGTCCACGCGAAAGAGGGCTTTCGGGCCTGAACGGATTGCCCGTTGTTTGTTCTGTTGATCTCTGAACAACAGGTGAAATAAAAGATCAACTACGCTCGTAGAGGTTCGAGGGTCGAATCTTTCGGACGCGGGTTCAATTCCCGCCATCTCCACAAAGAATCAAAAAAGACGATGAAAACATCGTCTTTTTTGATTCTTTTGACAAATTAACCCACTTCACATACCAGCCCCTTCAGGTAATGCCCTTCAGGGAAGTTCAACGCTACAGGGTGATCCGCTGCCTGCGTCATCCAGTGTGAAACCCGCGCGTTGACGTTCGCGTCCTGCGCGGCGCCGGCCACGATCTTCTGGAACAGATCCGGGGTGACCCCGCCGCTGCATGAAAAGGTGAACAACAATCCGCCGGGCCTGAGCATCTTGAAAGCCAACAGGTTGATATCTTTATACGCGCGGGCAGCTTTGGCGGCATGCGCGGCCGTCGGCGCGAACTTGGGCGGATCGAGGATGATCATATCGAACGTTTCCGCACGGTCCCGCAGGTTGCGCAGCGCCTGGAAAACATCCGCCTCCAGCCACGATGCCCGGTTGGCAGGCAGGTCGTTCAACTCCATGTTCCTTCGCGCAGTTGACAATGCCTCCGCGGAACTATCGATGGAAAGTACTTCTTCTGCCCCTCCCGCCAGCGCGTGAACAGTGAATCCGCCGGTATAGCTGAAACAGTTCAAAACCTTTTGCCCGTGTGCCAGGCTCCCGGCCAGCATACGGTTCTCGCGCTGGTCCAGGTAGAATCCGGTTTTCTGTCCGTGTAAAACATCCACACCAAAGCGCAATCCACCTTCGTTGATGGTGATCTCACCGGCTGGCTCTTTCCCGATCAAAACACCGGTATGTTCTTCCAGCCCTTCCAGCTTCCTCACTTCCACGTCGGAACGTTCGACCACACAATCCGCCCCGGTCTGTTCTTTCAGTATCCGCGCGATTTCCATTTTCCACGGGTCAATACCCGCGGAAAGCACCTGCAATACCACCACACTGCCGTAGATATCTGCCACCAGACCCGGAAGTCCATCCGATTCTCCATGGATCAACCGTACGGCATCGGACTTTTTGAATAAACCCATCTGCTGGCGGTAGGCCATCGCTGCCTTTACGCGCTGTGAAAAGTACGATTCATCCACAGCTTCATTTTGTGACCAGGTCCACACACGTGCGCGTATCTGTGACGTGGGGCTGAATGCAGCCCTGCACAGCCAGTCACCTTTGGACGACATCACGTCAACGGTCTCGCCGGATGCCGGGTTCCCCTTCACGGATTGAACGGCGCCTGAAAAGATCCAGGGGTGCCGCAGTAATACAGATTTTTCCCTTCCGGGATTCAATATCAATTGACCGGTCATTAAACCTCTCCTGCCAGGCGGCGTAACCCGGCTTCATCCAATACAGGCACACCCAGCTCCCGTGCCTTTTCCAGTTTGGAACCCGGGTTCTCTCCGAGTACCAGATAGCTGGTTTTCTTGCTCACACTTTCAGAAACCTTACCGCCATATTTCTGAATATACTCTTTGGCGCCATCGCGCGATAGCGCAGGAAGCGTGCCGGTGACCACAAATGTCAGCCCGGCCAGCGGTTGCGGGCCAGCCGGTTTTGATTGTGTGACATCACTCATCGGCCAGACGCCATACTCTTTGAACTTGCGTATCAATTGACGGTTCCCTTCCACGGAAAACCAATCCACAATCGCTTCAGCGATATTCGGTCCGACCCCTTCTATGGTCATCAATTCTGTCTGGCCGGCATTCGACAACGCCTCGAGATCAGGATACTTCTTTGCCAGATCGGCCGCCATCACCTCGCCCACGCCATGGATGCCGATGGCCGTGATCAACCTGTTGAGCGGCTGTTGCTTAGACGCGGCTATGGCATCCAACAGGTTGTCCGCCTTCTTACCCGCAAAACCCTCCAAAGTGAGCAGGTCATCCTTTTTCAGGGCGTACAGGTCGGCTGAATCTTTTACCTGCCTGGCTTCGATCAACTGCTCCACGATCTTGATGCCGCATCCGGCAATATCCATGGCGGTTCGTGATACAAAATGTTCAAGGTTGCGCACCAGTTGCGCCGGGCACGACGCGTTGACGCAGTACCAGGCCACTTCATCATCAAAGTGCTCCACCGGTTCGTGGCAGGTAGGGCACTCCGCGGGTGGTTTATAGGCAGCCTCAACGCCTTTCCGCGCATCAATCACCGGCCCCATCACGTAGGGTATCACATCGCCCGCCCGCTTCAGCATCACCCGGTCACCAATGCGGATGTCCTTCTCCGCGATAAAGTCAAAGTTATGCAGCGTGGCTTGTTTGACGACCACCCCGCCAATCTCCACCGGTTCCAGTATGGCATACGGGGTCAACACGCCGGTGCGGCCAACCGCCACCCCTATATCGTTTAAAACCGTCGTCACCTCTCGCGCGGGGAATTTAAATGCCATTGCCCCGCGCGGGTCTTTACCCACAAATCCCAGTGAGGCCGCAAGGTCAAGGTCATTTATCTTGATCACCGCGCCATCCACTTCAAAGGTCAGCGAGTCACGGGTTTCAATCCGGTTTTCACAGGCTCTGATCACAGCTTCCAGATTCGGGCAGAACTCCGCCTGATCCGATACCGGGAAACCCAGAGCCTTGAGATAGTTCAGCATATCCCATTGTTTTCGTGGAACAGGTCCGTCCGCGTCCACAATATCGTATGTGAGCAATGCCAGCGGTCGCTTCGCGGTCAGCGCCGAATCCAGTTGGCGAAGAGAGCCTGCTGCCGTGTTTCGTGGATTCTGGTAGGTCTTTTCACCCGCTTCGGATAATCTCAGGTTCAAATCTTGAAAATCTTTCAGGTATATAAAGGCTTCGCCGCGCACCACAAGCCGGCGCGGTGGTTTGGGTCCATTTTCCTGTACCGGAATTCGTAATGGCAGCGATCGGATCGTCCTCAGATTTGCGGTAATATCTTCACCGATCTCACCGTCACCGCGGGTGGCTCCGCGCACGAATAATCCGTCTTCGTAGTGAAGGACTACCGTAAGACCGTCAATTTTGGGCTCGACCACAAACTCCGTGGTCAACACACGTTCATCCAGTTTGGAAATCCGTTCCACCCACGCGCGGACATCATCCGTGTTGAAGGCATTCGCCAGGCTCAAGATCGGGTGCGGATGCGCCAGCTTGTTGAATTTTTCCGATACAGCC
>CAYOKC010000073.1:4973-18285 GCA_964404415.1 uncultured Leptolinea sp.
TCCATTCCGGATGGCCGGTTTCAATACCCCGCAGTTCCACCAGCAGCCTGTCATACTCCGCGTCACTGATCACCGGAGCGTCCAGCACATGGTACCGGTAATTGTGAAAATTCAATTCAGTTTTCAGTTGTTCCAGTCTATTCCGCTCTGATTCGATACTCATGTTACCCTCGAGATGTGGTCATTTTGTGAGTGCTATCGCTTTTTCCTGAAGGGACCGGTCTTCATCCGTGACCGGTTCAATGGTGATGCCATGCGGAACAGGCTTCGATTCATCATCGACATGGATGAATGTGATGAAACCATCTACCACCGGTCCGTCCTTTGTTGAGACATTTACGTGCGCCACCAGGCTGGTGCGTCCCGCGTAAATGATCTTGCTGTTGAAGGTGACAATTTCACCACCTTTCACGGGGCGTATAAAAGTCATCCCGTGGATCTTCAAACAGACGATATTCCGGGGTTCTTTTATGCGTGCCGCCGCGATGAAACCGGCTTCCACAAACCATTCCGCGGTGCGCCCGGCGTACAGTGTGCCATGATGATTCAGATCTTCCGATTTGACCAGGTGATTCGATGTGTTACAGACAGATTCCAATGACTACTCCTATAAATTTCTCAGACCGGTCCGAAGGGGACAACGGAAAAAGTCATGTTCCACGGATAAATAATTTACCTAATTCGTTCGACAGGAGCCTTCCGCCAGGCTTTTCATGTCAACAATCGCGGAAGCGGCACCGATCGGGTCAAGCGCAGCCGGGCAGAATAAATACAGCGAACGCATGGTACCGGGGTATCCAACAAGGATAAGTTGATGATACCTGTCTCTGAATTCCAGCACTCGTTGAGAGATCACTTCACCGTCATCATCGCTAATTTCTCCGTGGTACAACCAGACCGGCTGAACTTCACCTTTGATAAACTTCCGCTGATAGAAATCCTCCCCGATACCAGAGGCATTATATGCCGCGTCTTTCGTGGCATAACCTCTCGTATAAAGGTCGATCACAAAGAAATCCGGTGACCAGCTTGTCATCAGAATGGGTAGATTTTCCGAAATAGCGGTATCCACTACCCGATTGTTCTCACGGGAAAAATCCAATTCGAAACGTTTCAGGGATCCGCTAATAAGGTTGTCAAAATAACCGTATACCGGCCGGGGAATTCCGGGAGTCGGGAACGCGGAGCCTGATGCGAAGGCAAGATCAAACTGATTCTCTTCCACTTCCGGCCGGTCAAAGGGTTTCAGTTCAAATCCCGGCCCCCAGGCTGTGTCACCCCACACTATCCGTACGCCAATGAACCAGGGGATCAAGAGAGCCGCAAGGAAAGCCACACGAATGACGTATTTCAGCCATACAGGTTTGACAATCTCCCATATCGCATATAGCCCAACGGAAAAACACAGGGCCAATTCCGGAATAAAGGTGATCAGATTCTTGGGAGCACCGCTGCGCAGCCATGGCAGAATACCCAGAAAGCCGACAAGGACAGGGATCCAGACCTTATCCTTTTTCCGCATGATGACATAGAAACCGGCTATCGACAGTATGACCATGGTTGGTGTAAATAACGGCGACAACCCCAGGATCATGCTCAGGTACGCGTTGGATCCTTCCGTCCCTACCTGGTTGAGGACCATCCCCATGGTGTTTACCGCGTGGGAAAGGTCGAAGAATTTTAAGTTGCTTAAATAAATGGCAATGGCTGAAATAACAAGAGAGGGAACGCCCCAACCCAGGCAAAAGCCAGTTTTCTTTCTGGTATCAAAACCTTGAAGGGAGACAAAAAAAACATCCGCGGCGATCACGGCGCCGTACACAATCGTATTCCACCGGAATGACACCCCCATCCCGAATAACAAAATGGAAAGTATGAAAGTCATCCGGTTTTTGGTAGTGGTGATGTCTCCGGTCACAATTGACCGAAATAAAAGGTGGGAGCATAGCAGCAGGTCAATGGCGATGAGAGTTGGTTTATAGGAGAGCCCGAGATAAAGAAGTTCCGGGGCGGCCAATACGATCAGCAGAGGTACCAACGGTTTCGTTGTTGGAGTGATACTCTTATTCCACTCAAAGACCAGTCGGGATACTAGATATCCGAATACAATACACGCAAGTGACGTTAGGCCGAACCCGATGATCCGCAGTAAATTTTCCTGCGGAGGTATGATGGAAAGAAGCATGTCCATCATTCCCTGGTACGGGGAATACGGCAATTGAAGGTCAATATTCCGGCCCAGCAAATGATAGGCAATGGACGTCGCGTCGTCACCCTCGATGTACACAAACGCCATTGACCGCCAGAAAACAATGACATAAACCAAAAAAGCCGGTAAGAACCAGAGTTTTTCCAGTATGGTTTTCGATCCCGCGGTCAAACTGCCCTGATTTTTCATAATGCTGTCCTTTCAATAATATCCATGCGGGTTCAAAGTGAAACGGCAATCACATTTCCATATCGGTAGAAAACCATACTGAAGACAGTGTAAAGATCACTTTATTTATTACGATTGCATCCAATAGAAATTGACATCTTTTATACCAAGCGCAACCCATTTTGAGATTACAAGTGGAGAATCTGATATTAACTTTAACATAATTCCGTATACCCAACAGCGGCAAGACTGCCTGACAGTTTCCCCAACATAGAAAAATGTGGGAAAATTATTAGAAGAATTTCAACAATCCAATCGTCAAATTAACTCGTATTCTCCCCGTACATCCAAAACATTTTTTCTTCGTATATTTCAATGTGACTGTTTGCGGGATTTTCCTGTTTTTCAAATATGAAATGTTACACTTTACATATCCGGAGGTACACATGAGCGCAACCAAAATTATCGCCTATATTTCAGCCGCATTTCTAATTTTCTTCGGGTTTCTCTTTATTTATGCCACATTCAGCCCCAACGGTCAGATCGGATGGCTGATCATCGGTCTGATCAGCGTGGCCGCCGGCTTTGTGCTGATCTTCTGGGCCGGGCGCAAGCCTGCCGTTGCCGCCGATCAGAACGTGACGGTCAAAATCGACTTGCCTGGCAACGTCAGTATGGATACCATGAAATGCAAATCCTGCGGTGGTGTGCTCAACCCGGAAAACGTCAGCCTGGTCGCTGGCGCGCCGGTCGTCACATGCCCGTATTGCAAAACCACCTACCAGCTAACTGAAGAACCCAAGTGGTAGAAGAACTCAACAATTTAGTACCGGGGAGGATGCCTATGTCCAGGTTCAGGTGGCTCAGTATCACTATTGCCTTTCTTATTCTGGCACTGACAACGTCAAATGCTTACGCGCAAACATACCTGTTTCAGGTCGACAGTCTGGATGTCAGTGTTTATGCCAATACAGATGGCACGTCATCCATTGACTACCAATTCGTTTTCACCAATAATCCGCAGGCCAGCCCCATCGACTATGTGGATGTTGGTATTCCCAACAGTTCCTATTCACTCTCCAGAGTGAGCGCGGAGATCAACGGGTCACCCATCTCGGATATCCAACATTCCGAGTATGTGTCACCCGGTGTCGCGTTGGGGTTGGGTCCCCGCGCCATCCCCCCGGGAAAAACCGGAACTGTCCACGCGCGCATTGATAATGTGAAACGCGTATTTTATCCGTCCACTGCGGAAGGCGTTGAAGATTACGCCAGCCTCGAGTTTTCACCCACCTGGTTCGGTTCTGAATATGTCACCGGGTCCACAAAAGTAACCGTTACGCTCTTCCTGCCACCCGGTATCAACCCGGAAGAACCACGCTACCACTCTGTACGCGGGGGGTTCCCCGGTTCAGCCGAACCTGAATCCGGCTATGACGAGGAAGGCCGTGTTTTCTACCGATGGTCCTCCGATGCCGCGAACGCGCACACCCAGTACACATTTGGCGCCAGCTTTCCGGCGAAATTGATTCCCGCCGATACTATTGTCAAAGAGCCGCCGATCAAAATTGACTTTGAAGATATCTGCTGCGGCGCAGTTGTTCTGGGGTTCATCGCTTCATTTATCTGGGGTATTTATGAAGCCATCTGGGGAGCCCAGAAGCGCAAACTCCAGTACCTGCCCCCGAAGATATCGGTGGAAGGCCACGGCATCAAACGCGGTCTGACAGCCGTGGAAGCCGCGGTATTAATGGAACAACCAGTTGATAAAGTGATGACCATGATCCTTTTTGGCCTGGTTAAAAAGAACGCTGCCGCGGTCATTTCCAAAGACCCGATGACCATTAAAGCTGTCGATCCCCTGCCTGAAGGGCTGCAGGAATATGAGAAAACCTTCCTTGAAGCGTTCGGTAAAGCAGAAAAGAAAGAACGCACCAAGAATTTGCAGACCATGATCATCAGTCTGGTGAAAAGCATCGGCGAGAAGATGAAAGGTTTCTCACGTAAGGAAACCATCGCGTACTACAAAGATATTATGGAACGCGCCTGGGCACAGGTTGAGACGGCCGATACTCCAACCGTAAAGACGGAAAAATTCGACCAGTACATGGATTGGACCATGCTGGATGACAAGTTCGGTGACAAAACCCGCGATGTCTTTCGCTCGGATCCCGTCTTCCTGCCCACCTGGTGGGGACGGTACGATCCCACCTATTCGTCTTCCTCTTCAGCCGGCGGTGGTTTGCACAGCCCGTCAGTCCCCTCATCCAGCGGTTCGGGCGGTGGAATGCAGCTTCCCTCACTCCCCGGCGCAGATTTTGCCGCGTCAATGGTTGGTGGTATTCAGAACTTCTCCAGCAAGGTGGTGGGTGATCTGACGTCCTTCACCAGTGGTGTAACTGATAAGACCAATCCGGTACCGGTTACCCGATCATCAGGTCATAGAGGCGGCGGTGGCGGCGGTGGATGTGCCTGCGCCTGCGCGTGTGCCGGTTGTGCCTGTGCCTGTGCCGGTGGCGGCCGCTAACGCAGAAAGCAATCTTCTTGAACGGAAAAGCACTTATGGCCTCTGTAACAAATTTCCGGCAATGGTTTGACCGGAACACGTCCCCCGTTAAACCGGGGCTGTATGTGTTTGACCGCAATCAAGGTTCAGAGAAATGCCGCGCGCACCTGCGCGTCGACCCGGATGGTTTTGGCACACTGCTGGTCAATGCCGCGCGCATATACCATCTGAACCCGACCGCCGCGCTGATCGCCAGTATGCACTTGAACGGCAAGTTGGAACCGGAGATCATCTCACGGATCGCGCAGGTGTATGCCATCCCTGTTGATCGGGCACGCGATGACTATCGTGAGATCAGGGCAACTATTGAGGCGCTGCTGGATCCCGACCCATCCTGCCCGGTGTGCGAATTACAGTTGGAATCCAACCTTCCGTTCAGCGCCCGCCCCACCGCACCTTACCGCATGGACCTGGCGCTGACCTACCGCTGCAATAACAATTGCGCCCACTGCTACAATGCCCGCTCCCGCAGCTTCCCTGAGATGACCACTCCAGAGTGGAAACAGGTGATCAAACGCTGTTGGGAGACCGGGATACCGCATATCATTTTCACCGGAGGCGAACCCACCCTGCGCGATGACCTTCCCGAGCTTGTTGCCTACGCGCAGTCGCTTGGACAGATCACCGGCATCAACACCAACGGCCGCCGCCTCGCGGACCGCACATTCCTCGATAAATTGATCGCAGCCGGGTTGGACCATGTGCAGATCACGTTTGAATCCGCGGACCCTGCCACGCATGACCGGCTGGTCTGTCACCCCGGCGCGTGGCAGGAAACGGTGGCCGGCATCCGGAATGTGACGTCTTCCAGCCTGTACATGATGACCAATACCACCCTTCTACGGGAAAACGCGCCCCAGTTGAAAGAAACATTGAATTGCCTCAAAGAACTGGGCGTGCCCACCGTGGGGTTGAACGCGTTGATCTATTCAGGCCGCGGTCAAACTGTAGGTACCGGTTTGCCGGAATCAGAACTGCCAGACCTGCTGCTTAATGCCCGGCGGTTGACCGCGGACAATGGGCAGCGCCTGATCTGGTATACCCCCACGCAATACTGCCACTTTGATCCTTTAACCCTGCAGCTTGGGGTGAAAGGCTGTACAGCCGCTTTGTATAACATGTGTGTTGAACCGGATGGTTCGGTGATCCCCTGCCAGTCATATTATGAACCGGTGGGCAATTTGTTGAAGGACCCGTGGAAATCCATCTGGGAACACCCGTTGTGTGTGTCTCTTCGTGAGCGGCGGAATGTTCCCGCTGCCTGCGCCGGTTGCGCTTTACTTCAGGAATGCGGCGGCGGATGCCCGCTTCATCAACTGGACTCTCAACCGGTACCCATTCCTGTTGAATTTGCCTGACCTTTTGGGAGGTAATCATGAAAAAGTTACAGAGCTTACGAGACCGATTTTTCCCCGCCCCGCGCCGGTTACCTTCCGGTTTTCACCCGTTCCAATCTGCCCCTGAGGTAAACCCGCCATACCGCCTCCACCTCCGGTTGGAAGATGACGGCACGGGCGTGCTGGTGATCAACGCCAGAACCGTATTGCATCTCAACCAGACAGCAGCGGAAATGGCGTATCACATGGTCACTAAAGACCCGGTAGACGTGACCGCGAAGGAAATATCCAAACGCTATAGCGTCCCCTATCAGCAAGCTTTAAATGACAGCCATGACTTCCTTGACCGTATTCAATCCATTATCGAAACGCCTCAGCTGGATCCGGTGACATTCCTTGACTTCGACCGCGTTGACCCGTATTCCCAAAAATTATCCGCCCCGTACCGCCTTGATTGCGCGCTGACGTACAAAACCGGCGAAGAAATTCCGCACACGGCCCCGGTTGAACGTGTCAAGCGGGAACTCCTGACAGAAGAATGGAAGGTCATCCTGCAAAAAGCCTGGCAGGCCGGTATTCCCCAGGTCGTTTTCACCGGCGGCGAACCCACCCTGCGGCCGGATCTGTGTGAATTGATACAGATCACCGAAAACCAGGGACAGGTCACCGGGCTGTTGACGGATGGCAATCGATTAGCGGAACATGATTACCTGCACGCGCTGCTGCTATCCGGCCTTGACCACGTGATGATCAACCTCGATCCCGAATCCACACAAACCTGGGAAGCCATTAAAGACGTGGCGAATGAAGACCTTTTCATGACGGTGCATCTCACCCTGACCCCAAAGAACATCAAAGATGCCCGGTCGATCCTTGAAAAGCTGGACCAGAAGATGGGCGACAACCGGAGCCTGTCTCTATCTGTCAGCGATTCCGACCTTTCGAAAGATATGGCGGAATTGCGGAACTTTGCCGTGCAGCAGGGTTTTGAGATCTCCTGGGACCTGCCTGTTCCGTATTCGGCACTTAATCCCGTCTCGATTGAAATGGATCCGGAATTTGAACCCGCCCGCGGCGCCGGCAATGCCTGGCTGTATGTGGAACCCGATGGTGACGTTCTCCCTGGTCAGGGAGTGAACAAGGTTCTCGGCAATATCCTGACGGATCCCTGGGAAAAAATCTGGGCCAACCGCGGCTGATATCCCTTCATGCGTTTTGAAACGGATATGCATGAACGCTTTGCTGAGCAGGCAGCCTGGACCCGCCAGGCGCAAAACCTGTTCGTTCAGGCTGCCGGGCTGACGGCTAACAGCGCTGTGCTTGAGGTGGGCTGTGGAACGGGTGCCGTTCTTTCCTCACTCGCCGGCATCACACCCGCGCGTTACACCGGCATTGACATTCAACCCGGCTTGCTGCGCCACGCGGTGGCCGCGTTTCCCGGGTTCGCGTTCACCAATGCTGATGGATTTCACCTGCCCTTCGGGAACAATCAATTTGACGCGGTGGTCTGCCATTATTTTTTGCTGTGGGTTAACCATATTCCGGCGGTCTTACGTGAAATGCTGCGTGTCACGCGCCCAGGCGGATACGTCGCCGCACTGGCTGAGCCCGATTACGGCAGCCGGATTGACTTTCCGGCAGAATTCGCGGAAGCCGGCCGCGCGCAGCGTGACGCGTTGATCCGCCAGGGAGCCGACCCGGATATGGGGCGAAAGCTGCCGGCCGCGCTTGCTGAAGCCGGCTGTTTGGAGATCGCGCACGGCATACTGGGTTCGTTTATGCCCGTGCCCCCCACGGAGGAACAAATAAGGTCAGAGCTGTCCATTTTGAAAAACGATCTTTCAGGTGGTGACTTCCATGCGAAAAGTGACAAACTGCTTGCTTCTGACGCCGAATCACGCCGCCGGAACATCCGGGTACAGTTTGTCCCCACATTTTTTGGCTGGGGCAAAAAATGGGACCGGTAATTTTCACGCAAATTAGCGTATTTTGCTATATTGACACGCGCCAACCGGAGTGCTATTATCTCAAAGCTGTACAATAATTTAACATTTCACGCCCCGAAGTAAGGGGCGTTTGTATGCCAGGAGGTGAAAAATGCCGTTCGTCAGCGAACTAATGGGACGAAAAGTTACCGATATTGATGGCAACACCATAGGGAACCTGGTAGACCTGATAGCCAACCAGGTCAACATCCCGATCCCCAAAATTACCGCCCTGAGGGTAAAGAAACCTTCCGGTATTGTGCTTATTCCCGCGGTTGACGTAGCCGCCCTGTTCTCGCCGGTCATCCCGTTGACCAAACACACCAACGAGGTTCTGGAATACACCCTGCGCGATGAAGACCTTGAACTGGTGGATGATGTTCTCGATAAGCAGATCATCGATACCAACGGTGTGCGCGTGGTGCGTGTCAATGACCTCGAGATCACCCGGGTAAACGGCGAGTACTATGTCTCCAATGTGGATATCGGCGGAGCAGGTTTGCTGCGCCGCCTCGGGTTCAAACGCCCGGCGGCCGTCATCCCTGATAAAGCGGTGGGGTCGTTGCCCTCCGGTATGATCTCGTGGGAAGATGTGGAATTGATCTCGCACGATGAGCCCATGCAGTTGAAAGTCCCCAGTGACAAACTCTCCGTGCTGCACCCGGCAGACCTGGCAGAGATCCTTTCAGACCTTAACCGGCAGGAAGGCAGCAAGCTGCTCGAATCGCTGGATGATGAAACCCTGGCGGATACCCTCGAAGAGGTGGAACCGGACTTCCAGGCCAGCCTGGTGGAACAACTCCCCAACGAGCGTATTGCTGACGTGCTCGAGGAAATGTCACCGGATGAAGCGGCTGACCTGCTGGCCGAGCTGCCGGATGACCGCTCGGAACAACTGCTCAACCTGATGGAAAAGGACGAAGCGGAAGATGTGCGCAAGCTGCTCACCTTCCCTGAGGAGTCTGCCGGCGGTATCATGAACACCGAATTTGTCTCGCTTCCGGTTGACCTCACCGCCGGGCAGGCAATCACCCGCATCCGTGAAACCGCCAACGACGCGGAAACCATCTACTATCTGTACGTTACGGACGAATCCGACCACCTGCTCGGTGTTTTTTCACTGCGCCAGTTGGTAATGGCCAATCCGAAAAATCATATCAAGGATTTTATGGAGACCCATCTGATCACCGTTGACCTGACTGACGACCAGGACCACTGCGCCCAGATCATCTCCAAATACAATTTACTGGCAGTTCCGGTTGTTGATAAGAATAATGTGCTCCACGGCATCGTCACCGCTGATGACGCCCTGGATAAGATTATCCCGACCGCCTGGAAGAAACGCCTCCCCAAGCTGTACCATTAATTTCCTATCCAGGAGGTGATTATGGCCTTCGTTACCAAATTGAAGCGCTACTGGCCGCGCTTCCTCCTATTGCTGGCCGTTGTCGGCCCCGGGATCATCACCGCGAATGTGGATAATGACGCGGGCGGCATTGCCACCTATTCCGTAGCCGGCGCGCATTACGGGTATACCCTGTTGTGGATGATGCCGCTGGTTCTGCTGGCACTGGTGATCATCCAGGAAATGTCTGCCCGCCTCGGCGTGGTGACGGGCAAAGGCCTGGCGGATCTGATCCGTGAAGGATTGGGCGTCAGATGGACGACCATCATCCTCGGCATGCTGCTGTTCGTCAACCTGGCGAATACCGTCTCAGAGTTTGCCGGTGTGGCCGCCAGTATGGAAATATTCGGTGTCAACAAGTACATCTCAGTTCCCCTGGCGGCTGTCGGGGTGTGGTTCCTGATCGTCAAAGGAAACTATAAAACGACGGAGCGGATATTCCTCATCGCCAGCGCCATCTACCTGTCGTATGTGATCTCCGGCTTTATGGCGAAACCGGATTGGATGACCGTTTTCCAGGCGTCTGTCACCCCCAGTTTCCATCTGGATGCCGGCTATGTGACCATCTTCGTGACCATCATCGGCACCACTATCGCGCCGTGGATGCAGTTTTACCAGCAATCCTCGATCGTGGATAAAGGTATAAAGGTGGAGGATTACAACTTTGAAAAAGTGGACGTGGTGGTCGGCTCGATCTTTGCCGTGGTGGTCGCCGCGTTCATTATGGTAGCCTGCGCGGCTACCCTGTATAAGACCGGCGCGCGCATCGAAGGCGCCAAAGACGCCGCCCTGGCGCTCGGTCCGCTGGCCGGCGAGAACGCCACCATCTTGTTCGGGCTCGGGTTGCTGAACGCGTCACTGTTCTCGGCGGCCATTCTGCCGCTTTCCACAGCGTACACCGTGTGCGAAGCCTTCGGTTGGGAAAGCAGCATCAGCCACGATTGGAAAGACGCGCCGATGTTCTTTGGTATCTACACCGCCCTGATCGTTCTAGGCGCGGCAATCATCCTGCTGCCGATCAAATCACTGATCGACGCGATGATGATCAGCCAGACCTTCAATGGCGTGTTATTGCCTGTCATCCTGGTGACCATGCTCAGGCTGATCAATGACAAACACATCATGGGCAAGTATGTGAACGGCAAGATCTTCAACATCCTGGCCTGGACCACCGTGGTCATTCTGATCCTTTTGGCCGTCATTCTTGTCGTAGTTACATTCATTCCCGGAATTATCCCGGGGTAATTTTGACGAAATGCCTTGCCAGAAAAAGGCAGTCGGGCTTATAATTCAAGTCGTTCGGGGCGTGGCGCAGTCCGGCTAGCGCGCTTGCATGGGGTGCAAGAGGTCGGAGGTTCAAATCCTCTCGCCCCGACCAAAAAAGAGCAAAAACCACTAATTTTTAGTGGTTTTTTGTTATTAATTCGGCTTTTTTCTAAAACCCGCAAGGATATGCGAAATTAATTGTGCAACGATTGTGCAACGGGTTTAAAAATACATTTTTGGATTCTTTAAGAATCTCCGACATATTGCTAAAATCTTCGACATATTGATAAATCAATGAACCTTAACAAATGGAGAATTTTATGGCTGATCCTATAGAAATCTTATTCACCGATGGAAACACCGGCGATTCTGTTTGTCTGTATGCACGTTGGGGTATTTATTCCGGTGAAGATGCTCTTTTCCTTGCACTCAAGGATCACAAAGACCGGTGGGATGAAATGGATGTCCTGGCACATTCAACTATGCGACATATCTACGATCTCATCAACGATGGTGATGATCTGAATTACGGGATATCTGCCCTCCCTGGACGCTGTTCAGAACAAATCCATGTCGATTTCAAGGCTCAGATCATCCGTAGAGTTACCGTCGACTACAGCGAAGATATCACAAATCAATCCACGGTTCATAACGCCTGGACATTCCAGGAGTTCTACGATACCCATTTGAGGGTATCCGGTGAAGGAGTTGCCATTCTGCATAGCCGATACAAAGACTTATTTGAATGAGAAAAAAATATGCATTATTGTAATAACTTCTAAATTGATATAATTCTTAAAAGTTCAATATCTGATATAAAAAAATTTTGTACATTTTTTAATATGTTGAAAAATCGCAAAAGATTAATAAGATTTTAGGCTAACTATTCCATATTATGACAGATATCTACCATATCACTTCCATCAACAATTTACCTTCGATATTACAAATGGGATGCATTTGGTGTGATTCAGAAATTCACCAGCAATCTGTACAAGTAACAAATATAGCCTATCAAAATATCAAGGATCGTCGATCAAGTTGGCCTGTACCACTACCTCCTTTTGGGATGGTTGCAGACTATGTCCCATTCTATTTTGCACCACGTTCACCCATGTTATTTACTATCAGTAAAGGAAACGTCGTTGGATATGATGATGGGCAATATACAATACTTCATCTTGTTTCTTCAGCGGAGGTTGTAGATCAGTCTGGATCTAATTTTGTCTTTACCGATGGACATGCAATTGTTGAGATAAGTCAGTTTTATTCACAATTAAAGGATTTGAATCTTATAGATTGGGAAGTTATGCAGTCCCGTTATTGGCATGATACTGTAAAAGACGGCGACCGTAAACGGAGGCGTCAAGCAGAATTCTTAGTCTATAAGTTTTTCCCGTTTACCCTGGTTCACACTATTGGAGTAGCAAATCGAGCAATAGCATTACAAGTTACAGAAATTCTACAAGGATTGAGTACCCGCCCTAATGTAGTAATAAATCCCGCGTGGTATTATTAACCATGGAGATAGAAATGATCGAGTATAAAAACGGCAATCTTTTACAAGCCGATGTTGAAGCACTTGTTAATACCGTTAATACGGTGGGGGTAATGGGTAAAGGTATTGCGCTCCAATTCAAACAAGCTTTTCCAGATAACTTTAAAGCTTACTCAAAAGCAGTCGAGAAGAATGAAGTACAACCTGGAAAAATGTTTGTGTATCCGACAACTCAACTAACAAATCCGCGCTTTATTATTAATTTTCCGACTAAACGCCATTGGCGCGAAAATGCCAGATTGGAAGATATAAAATCCGGACTGATCAATTTAGTTGATGTTATAAAGAAATATGAAATTAGATCTATCGCTATTCCTCCATTGGGGTGCGGTTTTGGTGGGCTGAAATGGAGTGAAGTACAACCTTTAATTGAACAATCGCTTAAAGAAATACCGGATTTAAAAGCGTTAATATATCCACCTATAGGTTCTCCTTCTTCAGAGAAAATGATTATTGCAACGCAGCGGCCAAATCTAACGAAGGGAAGAGCTGCCTTAATATATTTACTTAACTTGTACGCAATTCCTGGGTATCGCCTAACCAAGCTAGAAGTGCAAAAACTGACATACTTCCTGCATGTAGCAGGTGAACCCATGAAATTGGAATTTGAGAAACAGCAATACGGTCCATACGCCGAAAAGTTAAATTTCTTACTCCAGAAACTTGAAGGTCATTATATCCGTGGATATGGTGACAGGAGTTCGAAAACAGGGATTTGGGTTTTGCCTGGCGCAGAGAAGGAAGCTGAAGCATTTCTTCAGAATGAAGTGGATACTCTGCAGCATCTTGATCGTGTTGCTCGTTTGATCCATGGATTT
>CAYOKC010000074.1:0-18264 GCA_964404415.1 uncultured Leptolinea sp.
CGAGCATGTTCATGAAATCGGTGTTGCCGCCGAAGTTCAACTGGTAGGTGCGGTCCAGTTTGACGCCGCGGTCAACGAACAGGCTGGTGAGGGTGCGGTGGACGATGGTGGCGCCAACCTGGCTCTTGATGTCATCGCCGATAATGGGAAGTCCGCGTTGTTTGAAGCGGTCACCCCAGTATTCAGAACTGGCAATGAACACAGGGATGCAGTTGACCATAGCGCAGCCGGCATCGAGGATCTGTTCGGCATACCATTTGGTGGCCATTTCGGAACCAACGGGCAGGTAGCTGACGACCACATCGGTCTTGGTGTCTTTAAGGATCTTGACGATGTCAGCGGTGGGGCCGGGGGCTTTGGTGAGGATCTGGGAGAGATACTTGCCAAGGCCGTCGTGGGTCATACCGCGATGAACGGGTACGTTCAGGTTGGGGACATCAGAGAACTTGTACGTGTTATTGGGGTAAGCGAAAATGGCTTCAGAGAGGTCTTTGCCTACTTTGGTGTCGACGACATCAAAGGCCGCTGTGAATTCAATATCGTTGATATGGTATCCACCCAGATTAACATGCATCAAACCGGGGACGCGTTCATTCTCTTTGGCGTTACGGTAGAACTGCACACCCTGAACAAAGGAAGAAGCGCAGTTACCCACACCGATGATCGCGACACGAACTTTTTTGTTGTTAGCCATTAGTCAATGCTCCTTATAAATGGATTCGTTCTATAACTGGTTCTTGTGTCAGGATGATTATAGTATTCACCATCAGTATGGACAATGAATTGGTCTCATCCAATCAAACAGTTGATTGACAACATGTTAGAAATATTCTATTATCAATCAAACAGTTGTTGGAGAAGGCATATGGATAACGAATTTAAGAAGTCCGCGGTCAGAAAAGATGAGCTGATCGTATCTACTTTTGAAATTATCGCCCGACAGGGTTTTGAAGGATTACGGATTCGAGATGTGGCCAGGGAAGTAGGGATCAACCCGGCTACCATGTATTATTATTTCCCAACCAAAGAAGCATTGATCGAATGTGTGATTGATTATGTGTTTGAAAGAATGGAAGTCTTCATCGAAGAAGCTCCGGGAACTCCGAAAGAACAACTTCATGCTCATCTGATGCGGTTGGCGCGTAACATGCGAGACAACCCTGCATTGCTTGCTGTTTACTCAGAGATCCAATTGCGTTGTGGAAGGAACTCAACCCAGGATAAATTCCTTCAATATGAATCTACATGGAGCAAGAAGCTGGAAACGTTATTGTATACCGGTATCAGGCAGGGGCACTGGCCGAATTACTTGGACCCGGAGCAGGTGGCAGGCACAATAATCCTCCTTATCCAGGGAGCTGGTTTGCGTGCTAACCAGTCAACCCGGCGGATTGAGAATTCTGTCAACCAACTCGAACGATGGCTGTCCGGCCGGTATTAAGGTTAAAAAGAGACCTAATGGTATATCGGATAAATTTGCTATAAAAAATTACACAAAGCACTTTGAAAAATTTTATAAAGTACGATACTTAGAAATATATACTGTAAACCGGTATGGATGACGTTTTTTTATCCGTTATGATGGATGGCATTAATTGGAAAAAAATATTCGATTCAGTCAATGGGTCAAGGGTTTTGCTTCAGTTTTCCTGGTTCTCACCTTATCCGGATTTGCGAATCAGCATCTCAATTCGGTGACCTCGCGCCAGGAAAGCCTGTATAAAGATACTTTTGAACAATATGTCACCACTAAACTTGTTCAACAGGCGTATCAGGTTTGGGAAGATGGCGCCCGATTGGAAGTGAATCTGGATACTGATAAAGAAGGGATCGGAACAAAATCTTTACGGGTTGACGTGATTGGCCCCAATTCTTTAACTGATGCCACTTCAGGGTCCATATACCATTCGCTGGCTTTAAACCAGAGGGATTGGTCAAATTCATCCGGGTTTCGATTCTGGATCAAAAATCCTTCCAATGACAGTCTATGGTTGACGTTTAATTTTAAAGAAGCTTACAACGAATACTGGTCAGTAACCGCAGGCGCCCCATTCATTATTGAAGGAGAGGATTCCCGTTTTGTTCAGTTGGAGAGTAGATATGGCAATCTGGTTATACCCCCGGGTTTTTCCGGAAGGGTAACCATACCGATCGCGAGTTTCACTGTTCCTGATTGGAATACAGCCCGGGGTGATAAACAGCTTCAACTGTCGTCTATAGAATCATTCGCGCTGGGAGTAACTGTTCAAAAGGATTATCCCCGGACATTTTTTATTGATTCCTTTGAAGTACTGTCTGCTGGAACGGCCATTCCTGTTATCCAGGGAGTCAGGGAAATAGAAATTCCAACCTCTGGTGAACATGTTGAAAAATTCCAACTGGTTGATATTACAAAAGGAACCGGTATCACTCCGTTTTGGAATGTGAAATCACTGGCTGATCCGGGACTCTCCATCTCGCCGGATGGTTCATTGGCTATATCATCCTCATCGAAAGCAGGTAGGGTAACCATAACCGCTTCGATTGATATTAATGGAGAAAACTTCATTACCTATAAAGATATCCAGCTTACCGGAGGGGCTTCCCCTGCAGTAGATCAGTCATCAGATTCACCGGATGAAGCGATACTTCTGCCTACGCAAACCGCTTACGATGCGTTTGCCAGCGATTTTGAAAAATGGGCTATGGAGTACCGGCCACTATTTGTCTTTATATCAGTCAGTCTGGTATTAATGTTTATCTTCCTCCTATCACGGTTCCAGAACAAATTGAAATAGGATTTAGAAACCATGCTGGGTTCCCCCTTCGATCTTCGCATTATCGCTGAAAAGATGGCCTTGCTGGTAGTCATTCTTAGTGTCACTCTGGTTTTCGCAAATCTGGCACATGGCAACCGCAAGTATCTGAAATATTTCATCGGGTTTGCCATTCTGATCCAGACCGGTTACATGGTCTGGCGCGCTCTATATACGATACCCACGTTTAATTTTTTCACCCTGTTTTTTGGTGGAGTGCTTTTCCTGGCGGAATTGTTGGCGCTTTTACAGTCGACCACTCACCGGGTAATGTTCCTTAAGGATTTCACACCGGTTATAAAAACTTTAGACGATCTTGATGTTCTCCCAACTGTTGACATCCTGATTGCCACATATAACGAGCCGGTGAGTATTCTACGAAATACTGTGGCGGCTGCCACTAGCCAAAAATACCCGAAAGACAAATACAAAGTCTATATTTGTGACGATGGATGCCGCGAGGAAGTACGTCTACTGGCGGAGGAATATGGGGCCGTCTGGGCGATTCGTGAGAAGCACACGCACGCCAAAGCAGGTAACCTGAATAATTGCCTTCAGAACTACGCCAGTGGTGAGTTATTTGCTGTTCTGGATGCCGATATGATCACAAAATCCACTTTTCTTGAAAGAATGGTGGGTTATTTTGATGATCCCAAAATGGCGCTTGTTCAAGCCCCGCAGGTTTTCTATAATCCGGATCCGTTCCAGAATAACTTGAAATTATTTGAAACAATACCCAATGAACAGGACTTCTTTATGCGGGAAGTGCTGGAACGAAGGGCTATGTTCAATGCGGTTTTAAATGTGGGCAGCAACGCCATTTTCCGCCGGTCATCCATTGAAGCAATAGGCTGGATCCCGGTTGGAACGATCACCGAGGATATGGCGACCAGCATGTTATTACAGGCGAAGGGATACAACACTACATTTGTAAATGAAAACCTTGCCATGGGACTTTCTCCGGATTACTTTGCCGATTATGTCGTTCAGCGCGACCGCTGGTGCCGGGGAAATATCCAGGTGATGAAAAAATGGAACCCGTTGAAATTGCCCGGCTTAACATTTATGCAGCGGTTGATCTATCTCGATGGGGTGATGTACTGGTTCTTTGGGCTTCAGAAGCTTATTTACTATATCGGACCAATGCTCTTTCTATTGTTTGGAATACCGATCTATTATTCAGATGTTTTTACTATGCTGTTGTTCTTTGTTCCCACATATTATTCGGCATCATTGATTTTCACGTTGTTCGGGCATAAAAGCCGGACGTACACCTGGGCACATATTTATGAATCAGCGCTGGCACCTTACTTATCCTTTTCCGCGCTTTCCGAGTTGCTTTTTTCCAACAAGATTAAATTCTCTGTGACACCCAAGGGTAAGTCGGCTTCTCATACGTATTTCGCGTTCAGGGTGGCGATGCCCCACATAATCCTGGCAATTTTGAGTGTGGTCTCTCTGGCGATCGGTATCAATAAGATGCTGACTGATGTGAACTACATGATGCCTGTGTACCTGGTCAACCTATTCTGGCTGCTATACAACATGCTAGGAATTTTTGTGGCAATTTTTGTCTGTTTTGAAAAGCAGCGTTTTCGCGCGGCTGAACGTTTTTCCATAAAAGACCGGTTGTTCCTTCAATTACCGGATGGATCAGGTGTTTATGTGGACTTGTTGGATATTTCCGTTGCCGGATGTGCGGTCTCTCCGGTCCAGCCTATCGCTGATCCTGATTCCTACTCAGGGCAGAAAATGACCTTAATTTTTCCTGACGCGTATTTCAATTTGCCATGTGTGTTTTTAAGAAGCCGGTCATGGGGCAAAAAACTTATTTTTACTTTTTCCGACCTCTCTACGAACCAATACTCAACGCTTGTTAATTTTATTTTTGACAGGCAAATGAATGGTTTCGGGGAGTTCAGCAAAGAGAACATATTCACGATCATGAAAACCAAAGTTTTAAAGTGATCCCGATAGACTGATGAGAAATGATCGGAACTACGTTCGGTTGGGATCATGGATAATACTCACTGTCCTATTGCTGTTAAATGGCTGTATTGCCAATATTAAAACAACTCCTCCGGGTACCGCGACCTCTCCACCGGTTACTAGAGCTTATGAGGGTATGCCTATCCGGGGGATCAATATTGGTAACGCGTTGGATGCCCCGAAACCCGGGCAATGGGGCGTAGAGATCAGACCAGACTATTTTCGAGTTATTCAGCAGGCGGGGTTTAATGCAGTCCGGTTACCTGTGAGGTTTTCCGCTCACACCGGAAATGAACCACCGTTTACCATAGATAGTGATTTTTCAGCCATCGTAATGGATCTAGTTAATCACGGTTTGGACAACGGACTTATTGTTATTCTGGATTTGCATCATTTTGATGAAATCATGGTTGATCCTGAGAGGCATGAGGAGAAGCTGCTATCCCTGTGGGATCAGATCAGCCGGATGTTTTCAACATATCCGGATTCTTTATATTTCGAAATATTAAATGAGCCATCAGGCAGTCTAACCCGGGAACGCTGGAATACTCTTTCTGCCCGCGTTATTTCTGTTATTCGGATGAACGATGAGCAACGGAAGATTATAGTTGACACGGTAGATTTCTCTAGCATAAACACTATTACGGATCTATCACTTCCGGATGACGACAACCTGATTGTCACATTTCATTTTTATGACCCTTTTGAATTTTCTCACCAGGGCGCGGAATGGGTGAACGGCTCAAATCGTTGGTTGGGGAAAAAATGGACTGGATCGATAAGGGAAAAAGAGTTTATTGAAGACAGGCTTGATCAAGCGGCGAACTGGTCAACCCGAAACAAAGTACCGGTCATAATGGGGGAGTTTGGAACATTTGAGCAGGCAGACCGAACTTCACGGATACGGTGGACGGAATTTTTAGCCAGGGAAACTGAAAAAAGGCAGATAGGCTGGGTATACTGGCAGTTCTGTTCCAATTTTGCCTTATATTCCTGTGAAAAAGGGGAATGGGATGAGGCGCTGTTGGGTGCTCTTATTCCTGTTATTACCAGTAAATAGTCACAACTTGCCCGTAACTGCATTGACGCTCCTGTGTTTATTAAGGTAAGATTAAATAATGCGCAAAATTTTTGATTTCCTGAAAGTTTTGCGCACCATCACTGCGGCTTTATTTTATTCCAACTGTTGGAGGGTTTCATGAATATCTTTGATTTGGCTCGACACGGCCTAACTGGCTTCGAGCAAGTAGCTGTTTGGTGTGTCATGGCAATCGCGTTCCTCAGCCTGGCGTATGCCTGGTTGCTGCGCGGTGTTGTCATGAAAAAAGATAAAGGCTCCTCGAAAATGGTAGAAGTATGGGATGCCATTCGCGTTGGTGCTGATAGTTACCTGAACCGCCAATTTAAAACCATTCTTCCGGCGGTCGGTTTGTTAACTGTTGCCATGTTCCTGAGCATCTATGTTGCTCAACCAACCCAGGAAGCTCTAAAAGAATTCCCCGAGAACACCACGATCATTATTGCCATTGGCCGCACCCTGGCGTTTGTCATGGGTTCCGCGTTCTCCCTGTTGGTTGGACAGCTCGGTATGCGCATGGCTATTCAGGCTAACGTTCGTGTTGCCGCTGCTTCCCGCCGCGGTTTCAATGAAGCTTTAACCATCGCCTACTACGCCGGTACCATCACCGGTATGCTGACCGATGGTCTTGGCCTGTTGGGCGGTACCCTGATCTTCATTATCTTCGGAACGGCTGCTCCGGATGTTCTGCTGGGCTTCGGCTTCGGCGGTACCCTCTTGGCCATGTTCATGCGCGTTGGCGGTGGTATCTACACCAAGGCTGCTGATGTTGGCGCCGATCTGGTTGGTAAAGTTGAAAAAGACATCCCCGAAGATGATCCCCGCAACGCGGCTGTTGTGGCCGATCTGGTAGGTGACAATGTTGGTGACTGCGCCGGTATGGCTGCTGACATCTTCGAATCCTACGAAGTGACCATCGTCTCTGCTTTGATCCTGGGTATTTCCCTCGTCTCTGTTGACCCCAATCACAGCCTCAAGTGGATTGTCTACCCGCTGATCATCCGCGGTATCGGTGTGATCTCTTCCATGATCGGTACCTTCACTGTTCCGATCTGGGAAAACATCCCCGTGAAATTCCTGCAGGCTCATGATGCGGAAGAATCCATGTTCCGCTCCTATGAAGTCTCCAGTGTGATCACGGTCATCGCTTCCTTCTTCGTTGCCATCCAGTACGCTCAGGATTGGCGTCTGGCCGTCCTGACAACCATTGGTGTTGGCCTCGCGGTTGCCTTCAACCCGTTGACCTCTTACTTCACCTCCACCAAGAAAGCTCCTGTCAAGGAAATTGTGCAGTCAACCTCCACCGGTCCTGCCACAACCATCCTCTCCGGTCTGTCTGTAGGTATGGAATCCAGTGTCTGGGCTTTGCTCGTCATCGCCATTGCCTTCATCATGGGTCTGACCCTGTACGCCACCGAAGGCACAATCTACGTTCTATATGCCATCGCCATCATCGGTATCGGTATGCTTTCCCACACCGGTAACAACGTGGCCATGGACTCTTACGGCCCCATTTCTGACAATGCCAACGGTATTGGTGAAATGGCCTGGCATGACATGGACGACGAAGAAACCAAGAAGGCCCGCCAGATCATGGCTGACCTGGATGCTGTTGGCAACACCACCAAAGCCATCACCAAGGGTGTCGCCATCGCCTCCGCTGTTATTGCCGCGGTTTCTTTGTTCGGCTCCTTCATTACCGATGTCGCTAAAGTTCAGACTCAGCTTGGTGTACCTGTCATGGATGCCATCCGCGTTTCTGATACCAAAGTGTTCGTCGGATTGCTGCTTGGCGGCGCTCTGCCCTGGCTGATCAGCTCCCTGTCCATCCGCTCTGTATCCCGCGCGGCTGGCCAGATTGTGGAAGAAGTCCGCAAACAGTTCCGCGTCCCCGGCATTATGGAAGGCACTGTTAAACCGGACTATGCACAGGTGGTAGAAATTTCCACCCGTTCTTCCCAGAAGGAATTGATCCCGATGGTGACCATCTCCATCGCCATGCCTCTGCTGGTTGGTTTGATCCTGCAGGTGGAAGCCCTGGGTGGTTTCCTGGCCGGTGTAATCCTCTCCGGACAGCTCCTGGCTGTGTTTATGTCCAACGCTGGCGGTGCCTGGGATAACTCCAAGAAAGCCATCGAAGACGAACCCCGTGACCTCGCCGCCAATACCGGTAAAGGTTCCGAACGCCACAAAGCCGGCGTTGTGGGTGATACCGTTGGTGATCCTTTGAAAGACACCGCTGGTCCCGCTTTGAACCCGATGATCAAAGTCGTCAACATGGTCAGCCTGCTGGCTGCCCCGATCATTGTCCAGGTCAAAGACCTGGGTGTCGGCGGCTGGATCGCTGTAATTTTCCTTGCTGCCGGTTTGATCTGGAGCATTGCTGAAAGCAAGCGCCCGACCGCTGAGATCAAGTAGACTAACAGAAACTAAATTACCGGGATTGAGATTTCTCAATCCCGGTTTTTATTTACCCTCTGATAGAATTAATTATTGATGCTGGAAGGAGAATCACATGCATATCGTCCACGTTCATGTTCATGTTAAAAATGAAAGCGTTGAACCCTTTATTAAGGCAACCATCGATAATGCTTCAAACAGTCTGAAGGAAGCGGGTGTTGTCCGCTTTGACGTGGTTCAGGATGCCACAGACCACAGTAGCTTTATTCTTGTGGAAGTGTATAAAACTCCCGAGGACGCCCTGAAGCACAAAGAAACCGAACATTACAAAATATGGCGAGACACGGTGGCTGATATGATGGCTGAACCACGCACTGGCGTTCCCTATACTAATATTTTCCCAGATGAAAACGGGTGGGCTTCATGATCCCTTTTGAATTTGTCACATCATCACGGATCATCTTCGGAAATGGTGTGATGACGACCGGAATAAAAGCAGCGAAATCATTCGGCCAGAAAGCGCTGCTTCTGTACAGCCAAAAAGGCGCGCCTGTAGACCCAATTAAAACTGCCTGTGCAGAAAACGGCATACCCTATGAGTTATTCCCGGTGGATCACGAACCATCTGTAGCACTGGTTCAACAGATCGTAGAATTCTCGCGGAAGAATGAGTGTGATTTTGTCATAGCGTTTGGAGGAGGCAGTGTGATGGACGCGGGAAAGGCCGCATCTGCTATGCTGACCAATCCCGGCGATATACTCGACTACCTTGAAGTTGTGGGGAACAACCAACCCCTGACACAACCTGCAGCCCCCTGCGTGGCGATTCCGACAACTGCCGGAACCGGCGCGGAAGTCACCCGTAATGCCGTTCTGGCGGTTCCTGAAAAGCAAGTAAAGGTCAGTTTACGGTCAATGTATATTTTGCCGCGGTTGGCTGTTGTCGACCCTGAATTGACACTCGGGCTGCCCTCAGCTGTCATCGCGTATACCGGACTGGACGCGTTAACCCAGGTGATCGAGCCATTCACATCGATAAAGCATAATCCGATGATGGATGCCATGTGCCGGGATGGGATTGAACGTAGCGCCCGGTCCCTTAATACAGCGTTTCAAAACGGGGATAACCTTGAAGCCCGGTACGACTTGAGCCTTACCAGCCTGTATGGTGGACTGGCATTGACCAATGCCGGCCTGGGAGCTGTTCATGGATTTGCCGCGCCCATTGGCGGCATGTTCGGCGCGCCCCACGGCGCGATCTGCGGTATTTTGCTGCCGCATACAGTGAAAGCTAATATAAAGGCATTGACTGAGCGGGAGCCGGAGAATTCTTCGCTCGAGCGATATAAAGTCACCGCGGAACTATTGACCGATGACACCGGGGCAAGACCGGAAGACGCAGTCCGGTTTCTTTCCGGCCTGGTGGATGAACTAAAAATTCCCCGGCTGCGAACTTATGGAATTCAATCTACTGACTTTCCGCTGATCGTGGAAAAGGCACTGAATGCCAGCAGCATGAAGGCAAACCCGATAAAACTCTCACAAGACGAATTAGTGGAAATACTCGAAGCGGCATACTAAAAAATGAACCTGGATTTTTCCAGGTTCATTTTTGTATCGATTTTACTTGCGGATATAGCTAATGGCGATCGCGCCGGGGCCGGCATGGGTCAAGATTGCCGGTGGCAGACTATACTGATGGATCTCAGATATTCCCTGATTCTTTTTGAAGTTCTCGACCAGAAAATCAATTTCTGCCTGGGGAGCGCCTTCCTGTGAAATGCAAAGGTGTGCATCAGCGGATTTCGGACATTCTTCCGCGACCAGTTCGACGATCCGTTCAAGGGCTTTTTTCTTGGTGCGTTGTTTTTCAGCCGGTTCTGTTTTGCCATCCACCAGAGTGAGAATCGGCTTTACCTGGAGAATGGAACCAAACAAAGCTGACGCGCCACCTATACGTCCGCCTTTATACAGATATTCCAGTGTGTCCACAAGGAAGTACGTCCGGCTGCGGGAAGAGAGGTCCGTGATCTTTTGAAATAACGTATCGACATCCATTCCCTCTTTCGCGTATTTATCAGCGATCAATACAAGTTCGCCCAATCCGCCGGCAATACTCTTCGTGTCAAGGACCCGAATATCCACGTCCGGGTAATCCAGAGCAGAGACTTCCGCGCTGCGGACTGTTCCGCTTAAGCCAGCAGACGGAGCAATAACAATTGCTGAGTTTTTATCGCGTTTTAATTGTTCATAATAAGGGTGATAGAGGTCAGGGGGAGGGGCGGCTGTCTTTGGAAGCTGGCTGGATGCGCGCAGTTTCTGCAAGAACATGCTTGAATCCATCTCGGAATCATCGCGATAGGAATCATTCCCGAAAATGACGATCTGAGGAAGAAACGGTATACCCAGTTCTTTTGCTGTCGAAACCGGAATACTCGATAGTGTGTCAGCGATTATCTGTACCATCGGATGTTCCTTTCAAATAAGCGAATTTGGTAAACGAGCGTTTTCTAATTAGATATTATAGCCGACAATTCTCAGATTTCTTTAATTATTCAACGATAGCAGCAGGCAGATTCGCAACAGGCCTCGCGGACATAACCGCGTTTATCACAGCCTGCGCCATCACTTCAACAGCGAACGCTCCGACGATATTCACATCTGCATTGTGTTTTCCCGTGGCAATGGCAAAGATGGTGTCACCGTCAAACATCGTGTGTGCGGGGCGGATAGTCAACGCGAGACCATTGTGACTCATCTGGGCAACTTTGTTGGCTTCTTCCTTGTTCAGATTGGCATTTGTCGCAACAATACCGATAACCGTGTTTGACGCGGCGGAAGCGAAGGTCATAATTGTACGTCCTGTAATACTTTTCATGACTTCCAGTGTGTTGGCAAATTGTTCTTTTCCGCCAATAGTAAATGGTCCAGCCTGAACAGGGCGGGCGCCCGCGATGATCTGCCGTGTAGCAGGGTCAACCACATCACCAAATGCGTTGACAGCCACCAGCGCGCTGACGATTACGCCGCCCCCAATATCCATGCTGGCTGAACCAATGCCGGATTTCATCGCCTGTCCCATACCAAAGATCTTTCCGACTGTGGCACCAGTCCCCGCGCCTACATTACCTGTGGCGAAGACGCCATCGGTGGCAATCTGGCAGGCCTGATATCCCATCGCCGCGTCAGGTCGGATGGATGGATTGCCGATACCCAGATCAAAGAGGACGGCTGCTGGAACGATGGGAACCTTTACCGGGCCGGAGTTGAACCCTATCCCTTTTTCTTCCAGATAACGCACTACACCGGTTGCCGCGTCAAGGCCAAAGGCGGATCCACCGGTTAATACGATTCCATGAACTTTATCAACCATATGCATGGGACGAAGCAGGTCAGTTTCACGGGTGCCGGGAGCGCCTCCGCGCTGGTCAACACCGCCAACCGCTCCTTTTTCTACAAGAACAACTGTGCATCCTGTAAGGGCTTCATCGTTTTGAGCATGACCGACTTTAATGCCGTCAACATCTGTCAACAGGTTATGCAATTCAGACATTTTTCCATCCAATCTGATAAAAATGATTATGAGAATTATATAATCTTCTCATACAATCATAATTATTCGATTTATTAGTCGGGCAGGAGATAACCATGGAAGTATTGCTGATTGGTCTCGGGAAAATGGGTGGAAACATGGCGCGCCGGTTACAGCGCAATGGGCACAATGTCATTGGATATAACCGGAGCAGTGAGATCACCCACCAGTTGGAAGCGGAAGAAGGAATTGTAGCTGTGGAGAGCATTTCCGAAGGCATCGCAAAACTTCATTCTCCCAAAGTCGTGTGGGTTATGGTTCCCTCCGGTAAAGCGACGGAAGACACTATTCAATCTGTTGCCGGTCTGTTAAAACCCGGTGACATCATTGTGGATGGCGGAAACAGCAATTTCAATGACAGTATGCGCCACGGAAAAGAGCTGGCGGAAAAAGGGATCCATTTCTTTGATGCCGGGGTTTCTGGAGGCATCTGGGGGCTGAAGGAAGGCTATTCCATAATGGTGGGAGGTGATCCCGCTGTTTTTTCAGTTATCGAACCGTTGATAAAATCACTGGCTCCTGCTGACGACAAAGGGTGGGGATTGGTCGGTCCGGTAGGTTCAGGGCACTTTACCAAGATGGTGCACAACGGAATTGAATATGGCATGATGGAAGCCTTCGCGGAAGGATTTGAACTTTTGCAAGCCCGGAAGGATTTCAATCTGGATGTGCATCAAATCTCAAAGATATGGCAGCACAGCTCGGTTGTCCGTTCCTGGCTGCTTGATTTAATCGCTCTAGCATTGGAAGATGACCAATCACTGAACGCGATCAAACCCTGGGTATCCGATTCCGGTGAAGGCCGGTGGACTGTCAACGAAGCCATCAATCAGGATGTGCCGGTACCGGTGATAGCCGCGTCCCTTTTCCGGCGTTTTGAAAGCCGTGAAGACAACAGCTACGCATACCGGCTGCTTTCTGCCATGCGTAACCAGTTTGGCGGCCACGAAATGAAAACGGACTAACGGCCATGTCTGACGATTTGAACTCAGACTTGACAGGGGAATCGACCGCGTTTGTTATTTTCGGAGTAACCGGTGACCTTACCCGCCGGAAATTGATGCCCGCGATTTATGAGCTGGCTGCCACCAACCGTTTACCGGGAAATTTCCAGGTAGTCGGGTTTGCCAGGCGTGATTGGACCGATGACGTACTGGTTCAGAACATGACGGAAGGAGTGGAAAAATTCTCGCACCGTCAACCTGTAGACAGCGAAATCATCAAGAGAACATTATCAAGCGCTGTATATATCATGTCAGATTTTAACGATCCTGAAGGATACAACCGGCTTGCCAGATTGTTTGACGAACGCAAGATCTGCAACGTGATGTACTATCTGGCCACGCCGCCGGATAACTACGAAGAGATTGTCCGGCATATTGGAAGCAGCTCCTTAAAAGATCATTATTGTGGGTGGACGAGGATCGTCATAGAAAAACCGTATGGACGCGATCTTCAATCCGCCACCCGGTTGGATGATATTGTCCACTCGGTATTTAAGGAAAACCAGATATTTCGCATAGACCACTACCTTGGAAAAGAGACAGTACAGAATATACTTGTATTCCGGTTCGCCAACGGCATTTTTGAACCACTGTGGAACAATCACTATGTTGACCACGTGCAGATCACTGTGGCAGAAACCAACGGTGTGGGGACACGCGCCGGATATTATGAAACTTCGGGTGTGATCCGTGATATCTTCCAGAATCACCTGTTGCAGCTTCTCAGCCTGACAGCCATGGAAGCCCCGGTGGCTTTTAACGATAAGAGTGTGCGGGACGAGAAAGTGAAAATTCTTCGCTCCCTGAGGCCCTGGAAGGCCTCAGACGCACTGGCGAACACATATCGGGCGCAATATGCCTCAGGCATGATTGATGGTCAACGCGTACCTGGCTATAAAGATGAAGCCGGTGTTGCGCCGGCGTCTACAACGGAAACATACTTGGCAGCCCGCCTGTTTGTGGATAACTGGCGGTGGGCTGGAGTGCCATTCTTTGTACGGTCCGGAAAGAGGATGCCAGCGTTTTTAACGGAGATCGCCATTCAATTCAAACAAGTCCCATTGCCGCTATTTAACTGGAAGAATATGGCCGGCGATGCGCCCAATGTGCTGGTACTTAATCTTCAACCGAATGAGGGAATCACCCTCACATTTGGCGCCAAGCTGCCGGGACAGGTTAACCAGATCGCGCCCGCGAAAATGGAATTCAACTACCAGCAGGCTTTCGGGGGTAATCCTCCGGAAGCGTATGTACGCCTGTTGCAGGATGCCATGTCCGGTGATGCCACATTATTTACCCGGTCGGATGAGGTTCACGCGGCCTGGGAATTTACCAGTTCCATTCTGGATTCCTGGCAAGGAAGCCAGGTGAAGAATTTACCAGTGTATGAGGCCGGGACATGGGGACCGCCCGGAGCAGATGATTTTATCGGTGCAGGTGGACGCCGCTGGCGCGAGCCGGTTTAATGTCAGATGGCGGCTTCGCCGCAATTTGGGCAGAATTTTTCCCCGGGTTTTAATACGTTCCCACAACGGGTACAGGTTTTGGGTTGCTGGCTGCCAAGAGGCGCTCCACAGGCAACGCAATTTGATTCGCCCACAGGATTGGCGCTGCCGCAATAGTCACATTCGAGGCGGCGCAATCGTTCTGATAATTGCTGCCCCGCGTTGACGGTTTTCGCGTACGCGTCAATTGTGTCCCAGACCTGTTGTGTGAGATTAAGTGACTCAATATCTGTGGCGATATCATCCAACCGGCCGAGAAGGCTCCAAGGGTTGCGCAGCGCGGTGAAAACCGAGAAACCAAGACTGGCAGCCACACCGAACAATGCCTGCTGCCCGATCTTGACTGTGACCCCGTCTTCCACCTTATGGATGATAACGGTAAGGGCAGTCTGACCGCCGGCTTCATAATCGCTTTTCGCAATTTGCACGGCCGTCTGGTTATTTGTGCCCTGTCGAAATACTCGATACGCGCCACGGTTAAAATGAGAGTTCAACACAGTGGCGATGTCTTCCGGCAGTAGAGATCCGTAGTAAGTTTTCTGGTCCATCTTTGCGTTATAATCAGCCCGATTTCAGATTTTTTCCAACGTAGATTTCATATTATATACGCAGGTTCCGGTATTGTGGTTGTGAGACTTTATGAATAGCAGATCAATTTCTCGAATACTTTTTTCAGGCGGATTGCTTTGTGTAATCAGCCTGTTATTTGTTGTGCAGATGTCACCTGTGGAAGCCAGCGGGTTCCCGCAGCAGCCTACGGTGATGATACCTACGGTTACAAGTACCCCTATCGGGGCAGCCGTGACGGTCAAATCAGACCAGGAACAGATCAATGTCCGGTCGGGGCCGGGGACGCTGTACCCCAAGGTGGGTGTGTTGATGGCTGGGCAGGTCATTCCCGCCAAGGGAAAGTCACCCGGTGGTGAATGGATACTGGTTGAATACCCCGGTGTGGATGGCGGCACTGCCTGGTTGTATGCTCCGTTGGTTGACCTGGTTCCAGGGAGTGTTCTGGAAGTGGTTGAACCACCTCCTACACCAACTCCACTCACAACAGCCACAATTGACCCGACACTGGCGGCTCAATTCATTGTTACAAACGTCCCGACCCGGCTTCCAACATTTACGCCTCCACCGCCGCTTCAAATACCTACATTCCAGCCGGCAGATTCCGGCGGGGTTAATACAAGAATTCCGCCCGGAATGGTGATCATTTCATTGCTCACAATCGGGGCGTTGCTGGGCATGGTGTCTATCACCCAGGGACGTTAGTCGCGGAAAAATACGTCCAACTCTTTTACACAGGCGGAACTCATTTTATGACCGCCTGTGTTTTCACAATAATTGACCACAGCTCCACGGGCGGCAAAATAATCGCGGGCATTTCTGGATTCTTCAACAGGAAGCATCGAGTCATCGGAATTATGTGAAATAAACAACTGCAATTTGGAAAAGTCTGCCTTCGAACCGGGTTCAGAAAAACCGGACGGTATGTACCCAGCCAACGGCGCCACTTTCATCGGGGTTGACGCAAGGCAAAGTGTATATGCCATGGCAGCTCCCTGGCTGAACCCGATAATATCCAAGCGATCGGCAGGGGAGAATTCCGGTACCCACCCGGCAAGACGATGCATGAGTTTATCCGCCTGAATACGGAATTTCGCAATATCCGGCCTTTGGCCGATCGTCGCAATCCCCCACGCGTAACCTCCGGCAGGGCAAACCAGGGGAGCCCGCGGTGAAACGATCCAGCTCTCAGCCGGCAACCGGCGGGAAAAGAACCACATGGAGTTTTCGTCACCAGTCCACCCGTGAAGAAGTAAGATCAAGCGGCCATTATAGGATACGGAAGGAGGGCGAACGCGAGCGATCCATCCTTCGGATTCTTGAACAAAAGTATCTTCAGGAATTCCTGTTGGCACGTTTGACCACCCAATCCATAAGCCAGATGACTCCGATGATCAACCCCATGGGAACAAGGCCGCCAACCAGGCACAGCAACCCCATCATCGCGGCTTCCTGACCGTAGATCAGATAGATAAGGCCATCACCTACCAGGAAGAGAATGATTATTCCGCCAATGATCAGTCGTGAAATTGTCTGGTTGTCGTATTTTTTAAGGTCAGTCATTCATCATTTACCATTCTTTACTTACTATTTGAGCACTCGGGATTGAAACGGATTAATCGTACGAGCACATTTTATCCAGGGCGAGAAGCAACTTTATTAAAGAAAATTTTTAAGTAGATTGCTGCCGTGTGAAAAACACCACATGGTAATTCGTCGACACCTTATCAATCTTGTAAGTGAGTTAATTATATCGGAATCATGTTCTGAAAAATGGTACAGGGTTATACTTGGCATCCGTATTTATAAGGTAAGGTATGAGAGTTCAAATTCCATCTATTTATAAAATTCGTCATAATGCTTTAGCCAGTAACAGCATCCATCTCTATATGGATATGCTGTGGTACGGCGTACTGACTGGCAGTACCATGTCGTTCCTATCAATTTATGCCGCCCGCATTGGCGCTTCTGCATTTCAAATCGGGATGATCAATGGCGCTCAGGCGGTTGTTAACCTTATCGTCGCGTTGCCGGCAGGGCATTACCTGTCAAAAAGATCTGTAAATAGAACCGCATTTCTTTCGGCAGTATTGCAGCGGATTTTCTACGGGTTTTTGATCCTGGTACCGATGATGTTCTCCAATCCACAGCAAATGATCGCCATTCTGGTGATCACATTTATCATGTGGATCCCGGGAACCGCGCAGGCTATCAGTTTTAATGCCCTCTTTGCTGATTCGGTTCCGGTAGAAAACCGTGGACATGTGGCCGGGATTCGAAACGCTGTATTATCCATAACCACAATCGTCTCCACATTGATTTGCGGACAACTGCTCACCTACGTTGCCTTCCCCTTAAACTACCAGATCGTATTTGGGATCGGGTTCTTTGGCGCAGCCATGAGCACCATGCACATCTGGTTTGTCAAACCTGCATTCAAAGAAGAGCATGCCCACGAACAGGTACAATTTGATGAAGATAAAAAAGTAAATGCTTTACACAGCCTGATGCGTTTCGACGTACTGCAGGGAAAATATGGAAAAATAATTTCCCTGTTATTTTTCTTTCATTTTGTCCAATACCTGGGGATCGCCATTTTCCCGATTTACCAGGTGAACATCATCCATATCAGTGATTTTGTCATCAGTGTTGGAACGAGTATCTTTTACATAGTAATGTTCCTTGTTTCAATCCGCCTGGAATTTATCACCCGTCGGTTTGGGTACAGAAAAGCACTGGCTTTTGGAATGGGTGTATTAGGATTCTTTCCCGCATTTCTGGCAATGAGCACCGGTCCTGCGTTGTACTATATCGCCAATATTTTCGGCGGTATGGGGTGGGGATTTGTAGGCGGAACGATCTACAATTATCTTCTGGAGTCCGCCCCGCGCGGTGGAAGAGCCGGTTTCCTCTCATGGTACAACCTTGTTTTTAACGCAGGAATCTTACTGGGATCTTTTGGTGGACCGTTGATCGGACAATTATCTGATCTGCATATCGCGCTATGGATCGTTGCAGTAGGACGTATTGCCGCCGGTATCGCTCTCTTCTGCTTCGGTTAGTATGTTAAAATTGAGACATGAGCATCAAAGTCGTCGCCAATAACCGCAAGGCTCATTTCGAATACTTCCTACTGGACCGGTTTGAAGCCGGTATCTCTCTGTCCGGCACCGAGATCAAATCCATTCGCGCCGGTCAGATCAGCCTGGCTGAAGCCTATGTGGAAGTCAACGATCACGAAGCCTGGCTTGTAAATTCTCATATCGCTCCTTATGAAGCGGGCAGCCGTTATAACCACGATCCAAAACGGCCGCGCCGTTTATTATTGCATAAA
>CAYOKC010000075.1:0-17940 GCA_964404415.1 uncultured Leptolinea sp.
GTTGGTTGTCATCGCGGAGGATGATGACAAAATCAAACTAACAGAGACCGCCATCGCGTTTGATGATACTGTTTTCGCCCGGCCTGAAGAGATCGCGATGCAGCCGGAAAAAACTCTGATCCTTGGGTGGAACTGGCGTGGGCTAAATCTGGTGCACGAACTCGACAACTATGTTGCCCCAAAATCAGAGGTACTCATCGTGCATGATGATGAAACCATTGATAAGGTTACCCGCGACCTGAAAAAGAGCCTGAAGAACCAGTCCTTGAAAACTGTCAGCGGAGATACCACCTCCCGGGTTGTGCTGGAAGACCTGGACGTGGCGACCTTTGATCACATTATTGTATTAAGTGATTCAGACCGTATGCCCGTTCAGCAGGCGGATTCAAAAACACTAATGACCCTGCTTCATCTCAGGAATATGTCTGAGAAATCCGGCAAGGATTTCGCTATCGTCAGTGAAATGCAGGATGTTCGTAACCGGAACCTGGCGGAAGTCACCCGCGCGGACGACTTTATTGTCAGCGATAAGCTTGTCAGCCTGATAATGGCACAGGTCTCTGAAAACAAAGGACTGAATGATGTGTTTACGGACATGTTCGACCCGGAAGGCGCCGAAATCTACCTGAAACCGGCATCGCGGTATGTACTGTCAGGAAAAGAAGCGACGTTTGCCTCCATTGTTGAGGCAGCCAGCCGTTTGGGTGAAACTGCCATAGGATACAAATTGGATGAGTTCGCGCATGAGGCGGACAAAGGATATGGCGTGCATGTCAACCCGCCCAAAAACGCGATGATATGCTTGGACGATCAGGATAAAGTCATCGTACTCGCTGAATCCTGAGTGGACATTTGAGCAATCGTAGACCGGTGATTTGTCATCACCGGTCTTTTTTTGAATTATACAAAGATGCAAACGCTATTACGGCCGTTTCTTTTCGCGTTATAGAGTGCCTTATCCGCCTTTTCAAACAGTGAATCGATCGTGTCCTTGTCTTTTTGTAGTCCGGCTAGACCGATGGACACAGACAGATTAATAATTTTTCCTGAGATCTCAACCGGTGAATTGGCAACCACTTGACGCAACCGTTCGGCTGCGTCACACGCGTGGTCCAACGGTGTATCCGGTAACAGGATGGCAAATTCGTCACCACCGTACCGGGTGACGAGGTCCATCTGTCGGAATGTTCTCTTGCAGCAATCGGCAATTGCCTTGATCATCATGTCACCGGCGGAATGTCCGATTTCGTCATTCACCTGTTTGAGAAAATCAACATCCACCAACAGCAATGTCAGCGGCGCGCTGGTGCGTTTGGACCGTAAAATTTCCCGCTGGCCGAGTTCTTCAAACCCGCGCCGGTTGTACAAACCGGTAAGCATATCCGTTATGGCAATTTGCTGGATCTCGCTGTGCAATTGCGCGTTGTGCAGCGAGGCGGTCACGGTATCGGCAAAACTGACAAGCGTATTCAGGTCATTTTCGCTAAACGAATCCGGCTCCGGCGCGGCAAGCTCTATTACGCCATAAACCCTGTCATTTTGTAGCAAAGGGGCGACAATCCAACATCTCTGACTACGTAATAAAGAATCATTCTGCCCGAAATAGTCGATTTTCTCTTTAGCCACATCTGGAAACAAAATAGCCTGTTTCTTTCCGGTTACCACGCCCGCCATACCTTCATGACGGCGTAATTGAAATGTGAAAACATCAGGGCCGGAAAATCCGATCTGGGCGCGTACTTTGAATACGTGCTTCTTTTCATCAAAAAGGAATAGCAGGCCGTGATCCGCGGATGGGATTGCGCCGACGGCTGTCTGCAATATGCTCTCCAATACGTCCTGCAGGTTGAGAGTTGACGTTAGTGTGGCGGAGGCTTTGCGTAAATTCTCTGCTTCTCTTGCCCGGTTGTTGGCTTTGAGGATGGATAGGTTCTTTGCCACACCCAGCGCTATCTGGTCAATGGTTTGCTGGAAGAATTGAATTTCAGTATCCGAAAAAGCCCGGGGTGCAAAGTACCCCATAACAGCCGTGCCAAGCTTGATGCCATCTGCCTCCAGCGAATGCAGCATAAAAGCCTTCAGCGGGTTTTCATGCTTTTCAGGCTCTCCCGGTTTATTTATTATTCCGTCGGTAACCACCAGATCTTTGTACTTTTCCAACATCTGGCTGAAGTCACTGCGCCTCAGCACGCGGTTTAAAATTACAGACGCCTCATCCGTTCGGGCAAGCGCGTATCCATTGGATATATTCCGCAACAAATCATGAGAGATAATGAACATGACCCCGTCAGGCTCGAGTGTTTCGTATAACGTGGTCACCTGTTTGACCAGCATCTCGCTGAAATCACTGGTTTGAAGCGATATTTGTGTCAACTGGTTGACGAGGGACATTTGAAATTCGTGTTTCTGCATACGGTCGATCAAGCGCGCGTTTTCGAGTGCCGCGGCTGCCCGGCGGGCATAGGCCAGCAAGACCCGGCGGGCGCGTTCGTTAAACCCGTCCAACTCAGGGCTTTCAAGATTCAACACTCCGATCACCTTCTCTTGAATAATGAAGGGGATATCAAACTCGGAGAGGGTTAATTCCGAATCTCGGATGAACCGCGGGTCCAGGTCAACATTATCAACATATACCGGCTGTTTCGCATTAATGGCTGCCACCGCAAGACCTTTGTTTCCCTGAAGGTCAATCATATGCGTTTGCATAGACGGATACCCGGCCTGCGCGACTTGTTCCAGTACGCCTGATGTCTCATTGATAAGCAAAATGGCAACATGGGCAGTCGAGAAATCATGATGGACTGTCTGTGTGATGCGGCTCGCCAGTGCTTTTATATCTCCGCCGGTTTCTAGAAGAGCAGTAGCCGCCTTGAAGAGTGCCGATGATTCCGCGGCTTTATCTTGAAGGGACTGGTACAGATTGGCATTCGCGATGGCGGAAGCGGCCAGGTCGGCGAACGCCTGTATATGGGGTAGGTCGGTCTTCTTGAAGAAATCTTTTTGCCCGCTATCCAGGTTGACAACACCCACCACTTCTCCCTTAACCCGCAGCGGCACCCCCATGTATGATTTGATCCACGCGAACTCCGGACCTGTTTTCCAACCGGGAAACTGGCTGGTATCCGGAAGGAAGAGGGGAATCCCGTCCTTCACCATCTGTACCATGGAAGGAAAATCATCCACCCTGGCATTCAGGCCTTTGGTGAAATTGTTCAGCCGCTGTGTTCTGTACCCACGCGCGCGGACAACCTTGAACCGGTCGCCTTCGATCCACATGATATTGGTTGACTCGTGAGGGATAACCCGTTCTGTTAATTCCAGAATTTTATCGAGTAGATCTTCCAGATTGAGAGAGCTACCCAAAAGAGCGGCCGATTCAACCATGGCTTCGGCGAATACCCGCTCCTCATCATCAGATTGTCGAAGTCCCGGGCACGGCGAAATTGTCCGGGCGATTATTAAACAGCCACAAATGGCATCTTTGCCGTCGAAAATATTCCTGGCGGTGATTTCCAGACAGATGCCTGTGCCGGATGGCTTAAACACTTCAACCTGAAAAACTTGTATCCCACGCCTGACCGCCATCTTCTGCAATATTACGGAAAGTACACCGGTTGCAGATATCTCTTCCCCATCTATCGCGGTTATTTGATAATCTGAAAGACTGTTCGCGGCTGCGTTCGAATAAACAACACGATCATTCCGGTCGATGAAGTACACGGCGGAGGAGAGGGAATCGAGCAACGGAAAAATCCCTTCAGTTCCGTCACCGCTTAGTATCCGGTCAAAAAGGGTTCGAAAGAATATCATCTGTTCGGCTGGTTCGTACGGGGAAAAGCTGACTTTGTCCGTCCGCATATTTGTTTATCCTGAACCTGCGCACAGCGGTAAAAACATATATCAGTATAGGATATTTTCATCCGGCCGGAAATTTGTTTGGCGTTAATTTTTATTAATTAGAAGAAACAACGCTTGATTTTGAATCAAACGTTGTTTCTTTAGGTTTGTTGGATGTTCCTATGATTGTGAAGTTAGCGGGTTGTACGCTTCTGTCATTTGACTGCGGAATTGACGGGTATACAGGTTGAAATACTTTCCCTTTTTACACAGCAATTCGGCGTGGGTACCTATCTCGGAGACTGTGCCATTCTCGATCACCAGAATGCGGTCTGCTTTTTTGATGGTAGATAGGCGGTGGGCGATGATGAAACTGGTGCGTCCCTGCATCATCAATTCCATACCCTTTTGAATGTGCGCCTCGGTGAGGGTGTCAACCGAACTGGTGGCTTCGTCCATAACAAATATCTCCGGTTTTGCCAGGATAGCCCGGGCAAGGCTGATCAATTGTTTTTGCCCGACCGAAAGCATATTACCGCCTTCGCCCACCGGTTCATCATAACCTTTCGGGAATTTCATAATGAAATCTGCCGCGCCGGCCATGGCGGCTGCTTCCTCCACTTCTTCTCTCGAAGCATCCAACCGGCCGTACCGTATGTTTTCAGCTATGGTTCCGGAGAACAGGTGCGGGGTTTGCAGAACAACTCCGATTCGCGATTGGATTGCAAACAAAGAGTAGTCTCGGTAATCGCAGCAGCCAATCTTGATCGAACCGGATGTGGGTTCATAGAACCGGCACAACAGATTGACAATGGTCGTTTTACCGCCGCCGGTCGGGCCGACCAGGGCGATGGTCTCACCGCGGTTGACCGTTAGAGTCAAATCCTGCAACACTGTGTTTCCGTCATCATAATTGAAAGTGACATGGTCAAACTGGATGTCACCGGAAAGATGGCCGGGGTCAATCGCGCCGTGTTTTTCTCTGATATCAGGAACAGCGTCCACCAGCGAGAATATGCGTTCAGCCGATGCGATGGATTGCTGGATTTCCGCGAAGACCCGGGCGAGGTCTTGAACCGGCCACATCATGAATGTTATATATGAGATGAAAGCCTGTATGCTTCCAATTGTCATCGTGGAGGATGAATACGTCGCTCCGGTATACCAGACAACGGCTCCCACCACCAGCGCAGCTATGATCTGAACGGTAGGCAGAAACAGCGCGCTTAACCAGGCAGCGCGGTAACTGGCTTTATACATCTCACCTGTGATCTGGCTGAATTCGGACAGGTTTTCTTCTTCCCGCCCCAGCGATTTGATCACCCGCACCCCGGAAATATTCTCGTTGAATGAACCGGTGATCTTCGAGTTGAGTTTTCGAACGGACCGGTATGAATACAGTATGCGTTTACGGAATTGGACAGCCACAAAAACCAGAACCGGAACCATCACCATTACGATAAGGGCCAGTTGCCAGTTGATGATGAACATAAATACCAGCGATGTGCTGATATTCATCACCGACCAGGCTGAATCAACCAGCCCCCAGGTGACCAGATCAGCCACCCGGTCTGAGTCGGATGTCACACGAGACATGATCCAACCAACAGGGGTCTTGCTGTAGTAAGAAAGCGACAGATCCTGCAGGTGGTTGAACATGTCACGCCGCAGGTCGTAACGCACGCGTTCGCCGAGAATACCGGCCAGGTAGATAAACGCGAACACCATAACCGCCTGCAGGAGCGTCAGTCCGCCGTACAGGTAAAAAATCCGCACCAATTCAGCGACATTCTTTTCGGCGATCCCGACATCAATCACCTGTTTGCCCAGGTAGGTAAACAGCGCGTCCAACGCCGATACCAGCAGGATGGTGGATAAAAATCCCGCCACCCACTTCCAATGGGGGCGCGTTAAACCAAGGATCCGACGGAATGTTCTGCCATTGAACCGGGTTTCAAAATCTTCTTCTTCAAAGGATTCAATTTCTGACACTGGCGATCTCTCTTTCCAGTTCTTCTTCGACACGGGTTTGTATGTTGAAAATCTCGCGGTACATCCCTGGTTGTTTGATCAATTCGTTATGTGTGCCGCGCTGGGCGATTGTTCCCTGATCCATCACCAGTATCTGGTCGGCCGCCTGGATGGATTGGATGCGGTGGGCAATGATAAACGTGGTGCGGTCTTTCATCAGGGATTGAAGCGCGGATTGAATTTCAGCCTCGGTCTCGGTATCCACCGATGACGTGGAATCATCCAGGATCAAGATACGCGGATTCTTTAACAGGGTGCGCGCGATGGCCAGGCGTTGCTTCTGACCGCCGGATAAAGTGACGCCCTTCTCGCCGACCACCGTCTTGTACCCTTCAGGGAAGGTGAGGATCACATCATGGATGGCCGCGGCTTTCGCGGCTGCTTCAACCTCTTCATGAGAAACAGCCCGGCCGATGCCATACGATATATTCTCTTCGATGGAGCGGCTGAAAAGGAATGGTTCCTGTTCCACGATACCGATCTGCGAACGCAGCCAACGGCGGGGCAGGGTGTTCAACTCGCGGCCATCAAGCAATATGCTGCCGGAAGTGTATTCATAAAAACGGGGCAGCAGGTTGACCAGAGTCGTCTTACCGGAACCGGTAGACCCCAGCAGCGCTGTCACCTGACCGGGTTTGACATCGAAGTGGATATCCTGCAACGCCACAGTGCCATCACTGTAGGCGAATCCAACATGATTGAACTGGATGTTACCGGCGGTTCCAGTTTCGGGCGCAATGGCGCCTTTATCCAATTCTTCCCTATCCTGTTTGATGATCTCCATCACACGGCTGTAGGACACCAGCCCGGTGGACATTTGCACGATCAGCCGGCCCAGGTTGCGCATGGGGTAGATGATCCAGATGATCAAACCGCTGTACGCAAGGTACGTTCCGAGGGTGATCTCGCCGTTGATGGTCATCGTGGCGCCTATGAAATAACCGTACAAGACCTGTGCTGTGCACATGATATCCGTCACCGGCCAGAAGTAGGAGTTAAGGATCAACAGTCTCTTGCCGCGGATAAATTTCTCTAAGTTATGGGTTTCAAATTTGTCTTTTTCAAATTCCTGCCGGGCGAATGCCTTGACCACGCGGACGCCGGTGAGGTTTTCCTGCAGGGTGGTACTTAAAACGGCTTCCTGCTCCTGATAAGCTTCGTACGCTTTGGAAATGTAGTGGAAGAAGACCATGGATATGATCACCACGATGGGAACCACCACAATGGAACGCCATGCCAGACCCGCATTCAGATTCAGGAGGGCAATAAAGTTGACAATGAACATCAACAGAATGCGGCCAACGCTGATGGCTTGATCGGCAAAGAAACGGCGCAGGGCGTCAACATCTGATGTGGAACGTTGGATCAGTTCGCCGGTCTGGGTGTTGTCATGGTATGTGAACGTCAGATGCTGGATATGATCGAACAGGTAGTTACGAAGCCGGCGGGTTACCCCTTCTGCCGTTCGCGCGGCGAATGCACCGGATAGGAAAGAGAAACCGCCTTCCACCACGGCGAGCAACAGGAAACTCAATGCCAGCAGGGGCAGCGCGATCGTGCTCGCGCCTCCCAGGTAGGTATCAACGAAATACCGCAGCAAAAAGTAGGTAGCGGTTTTCGAAAGCGCGGCAAACCCTTGCGCCAGGGTAGCGGTCAGGTAAGTGCCCCGGTAGCCGGTCATGATCTTCCAGAGGCCGGCGAACCGGTTCTTTGACAGGGCATTTTTCAGATCATAGTTCATTGTTGTCGGTGTAGTTCTCATAGTTATCTTTTGCCTGTGTAATTCAGAACAGACTTGCTATTGTAATACATTACATTTGTTCTATCAAATTATCTGCCATAATAGCTTTTTGTCAGCTACGCTGGTTTTCTTCCGCGGAGCAATTTAATATCTGATATCATAGGCAATCGTTGTGCGGCATGTCAATAGAATACCGGGAATCCGGATATCTGGGGCATAATAATTTCTATCAGGGTGAAATCATGGAATACACGTCGTTCTCACAACCTCAAGAGTCTGCTTTACCGGCGGAAGGTATTGGTTTTCCCCTCCGCGCTCTGGCGAGGATACTGGACCTGATTGTCCATAACATGGCTGTTGTGGGTTTCAGTTTTGTTGCCGGTTTAGTGATCGGTCTGGCCGCAGAAGCTTCCGGAGCGCAAGTACCTGAGTTCGCGACTGAAGATGCCGGGGCGAGGTTGATCAGCGGATTGTTTGGTGTGATCGGTTACATTCTGTACACATCCATTTGTGAAGCCTACTACGGCGCGACTTTGGGCAAGATGATCCTGGGTCTTTTCGTTGTGGATAAAAAAGGCGAACAGATCTCCTTTGGCGCCGCGTTGGTCCGATCTTTATTGTTTTATGTTGACCAGTTTTTCTTCGGATTGGTGGGTTATATGGTGATGAAAGATAACCCGCTGCACCAGCGCCTGGGTGACAAAGCCGCTGGAACTGTGGTGATCAAACGTTCAGAAGTCCGCGGCTCTGAAGTTCCTTCAGGCTGCATGATGATTATTGTGCTTGTGGTGGCTCTGGCTTTTGACGCCGTGATCCAGATCGTCCCGGTGCTGTTTATGGCAGCAGGCGGCTGAAAAAAAGTTCAATTGGTGAACAGTCCAGTCTTAACCGGCCATCAACCCGAACGCTTTCCACAGGTGATTGATCTCAACCAGCGCTTCGATCAGGTCCTTCTTCCAGGTCTCTTCGTCGGCGTCCATTGCCAGCCAGTATGAATTCTTTCCTGAGCGGGCTTTGATCCCCAGCGCCGGCAGGTTGCGCGACGGAATACCTTCCGGCAGAGGCGGGAAGCGCAGCACAAGCTGGTCGTTTTCCACGGTGACTGAAGCCAATCCGGCCGGTTCGGAAAGCACCTTGACCCGCAGCATGAACAATAGATTGGTCAACTGATCGGGCAGGGGACCGAACCGGTCTGTAAATTCTTCCGCCAGGGCGGAGATATCTTCTTCTTCCCGTACATCCGCCATGCGGCGGTACAGGCGCAGGCGCATGGTCTGGTCTTCCACATAATCCAGCGGGATGCCCACGGAAAGCGGCAGGTCAACTGCCACGGGCATCTGGACTTCACGCAGGTTAAGTTGGTCTTCTTCCAGCGGCGGCATACCCTCAGACTGGCGTAACGCGCGGACAGCGGATGCCAGCATGCGCGTATATAAATGGAATCCCACGGTGGCGATTACGCCATGCTGGCGGTTGCCCAGTATTTCACCGGCTCCGCGCATTTCCAGATCGCGCATGGCAATGGAATAGCCCGCGCCCAACTGGGTGTTTTCGGCAATGACCTCCAAGCGTTCCTGTCCTTCCGGGGTGGGCGGCTTGCGGCGGTGGCGGAAGAAGTACGCGTAGGCACGCTGCGCTCCACGGCCGACCCGTCCGCGAAGCTGGTAAAGCTGCGCGAGGCCGAAGGTATCACCGCGGTCGACGATAAGGGTGTTGGCGTTGGGGATATCCAACCCGGATTCGATGATGGAGGTACACAGCAGGATGTCGATATCTCCGCGGGTGAACTGATCCATCACGCGGGCGAGTTCGCCTTCAGGCATCTGCCCGTGGGCAACCCCCACACGTGCATCGGGCACCAGTTGGTGCAGGTGACTTTCCATCGCGTGGATGGTCTGCACGCGATTGTGAACAAAGAAGACCTGCCCTTCGCGATCCAGTTCGCGCATGACGGCCTGTTTGACCAGGCGGGGAGAGTACGGCCCGATATGGGTGATGATCGGCAGACGTTCTTCCGGCGGAGTGTTGATAGTGGAGATATCGCGCACACCGGTCAGTGCCATGTACAGTGTACGCGGGATGGGTGTGGCGGTGAGGGTTAGCACGTCTATTTCGGTGCGCAGCTTCTTGAAGTGTTCCTTGTGGGTGACTCCAAAGCGCTGTTCTTCGTCAATGATCGCCAGACCGAGGTTCTTGAACTCCACATCCTGCGAGATCAGGCGGTGCGTACCCACGATGATATCTATATCACCGTGCCACAGCTTGAGGATGATCTCATCCTGTTCTTTTGCCGTGCGGAAGCGTGACAGCATTTCCACAGATACCGGGAAGGCCGTCAACCGCTGGCGGAAGGTTTCGTAATGCTGCTGGGCGAGCACGGTGGTGGGAACCAGAACGGCCACCTGTTTTCCGTCCATCACAGCTTTGAACGCGGCACGCAGCGCGACTTCCGTTTTGCCGTATCCCACGTCACCACATAGCAGGCGGTCCATGGGACGCGGGGCTTCCATATCCTTTTTGACGGATCGGATGGCGGTCATCTGGTCTTTGGTTTCGATATACGGGAAGCTGGCTTCCAGTTCATACTGCCACGGGGTATCCGCGTGGTACGCGTACCCTTCGGAAACCTGCCGGCGGGCGTAGAGTTCCAGTAATTCCCTCGCCACTTCCTGAACGGCTTCGCTGGCATGCTGGCGGGCGGTAGCCCATTCAGTGCTTCCGAGGCGAGTGGGGGAGGGTTGTTCACCGCCCGGACCGATATACCGGCTCAGCCGGTCGGCCTGATGCACCGGTACGAAGAGCTGGTCGCCGTTGTCATATTCCACGCACAGGAATTCGCCGGTGGTGTCGTCAATATTGCGTTTGACCAGCCCGATAAGGCGGCCAATGCCGTAATCCATATGGACGACCCAGTCGCCGGCCTTCAGGTCTGAATAACCGGCTTCCGGCGCTTCGGCTGATGGGGTATGGCGCTGGCGGGCTTGCGGCCGCTCCCATCCGAATATCTCGCTGTCTGTCAGCAGGAGGGCTGATTGCCCGCCGGAGGTCATCTCCCAGCCGTCGCTCAGTGTGCCGTCAATGATCTCGGGTGAACCGGTGATGCCGGCTTCATGCTGGCGTTCGCGCCACAGGTCGCGGAGGCGTGATGCCTGGCGTGAGACGATCATCACCCGGTCGCCGTGGTTTATGCGATCGCCAATGTATTCGTTGAATGGTTTGAGCCGGCCGCCAAAGCGCGGCCCAGGCTTGATCGTTTCGCCAAAGTATCCGGTTTCCGGTGACGTGCTGCGTCCCAGTTCCAGCCAGGCCTGTCCGGCAAGTGTATCCTGCAATTCCGACCAGGTCATATAGGGGACGGGATAGTCCTCCGGGAGAGTACCTTCTTTCAGCAGGTCAGCGTGCAGCTTTACGGCTGATTCTTCAATGCTATCGGCGGCGGTTTTCACCGCCTGCAGGTCATCCACAAGGATCAAGCTGTTGCGGGGCATATAATCCAACAGGCTTGCGTGCGCGGGGTGTACCAGGGGCAGGTGGTATTCGTCCACTTCGCCGGTTATCCCGACTTTCGCGGCAGCCCCCGGCAACACCTCACGCGCCGGGGTGACCTGGAATTTTTCCAGCTTACCAATCGTACGCTGCGTGACCGGATCGAACTGGCGCAGGGTGTCAACCTCATCGCCGAAGAATTCCATGCGCACCGGGTACGCCTCCGCGGGCGGCCAGATATCCACAATACCGCCGCGCCGGGAGAAGTAACCAACCTCCAGAACGGTATCGGCGGATTGAAACCCTATCTCCACCCATTGCGTGAGCAGATCGTCAATGGAATAAGTGCTGTTGAGTTTGATTGTCTTGACGGTTTTCAGGAAATCGCGCCGGGGCAATGTGCGTGACATCAACGCGCGCACCGGGGTCAGTATGACCGGCGGGATGGCGGGTTTTTCGGAGCCCAGCATGTGATACGTGATCAGAACCGCCAGGGTTTGCAGGCGTTCGCGCCGGGTAATGTTTCCCCAGGAAGCCTGTTCATAAAACAATGGGTTCGGGGCAGGGAACGCCAGCCGGTTGGCGGAGGGGTGCCAGAATTTAAGTTCATCACCCAGGGTGAACGCGCGTTCAGAGCGGTCGGTAATGATGAGTACCGGCGCGTTGCGGTCAACCGCCATGGCGACGGCAACCGCCAGCCGCGCGGACCGGATCAGCCCGAGCCCGGGAGGGGTATTGCCGGGGCCTGTAGATGCCAGTACGTCAGTGTAGCCGGGAAGTTGGCGGATGAAATCCAGCATGTTAATTCTTCTCCACGGCTCCGTTAAAACGGTTCATGGTGGTATCAAGCCCCTGACGCACGAATGTCAGGCAGGCTTCCGCGGCTGCATCCAGCGCGGTATCCAGAGTCTGCTGCTCTGATGAGGAGAAGGATTGCAATACATAATCTTTGGGATCCATCCGTCCCGGGGGGCGGCCAATGCCCATACGCAAACGGGCAAAATCCTGCGAGCCCAGTTTTTCGATGGTTGAGCCCAAACCACGCTGACCGCCGGAACCACCCGAGGGGCGGATGCGCAGCGACCCAAAGGGGATGTCCAGGTCATCATGGATGACCAGCATTTGTTCCACCGGGATCTTATAGAAATGCAGCAAGCCTACAACCGACTGGCCGGAGAGATTCATATAGGTTTGTGGTTTTGCCAGGATAACGCGTACTCTGTCATCTTTGAAGGTGGCAGTCAACGCGTTGGACTGCATTTTGCCCAGAAAGACATCCAGCTTGCGGCACAACCGGTCAATAACCATAAAGCCGATATTATGACGGGTATTCATATATTCCCTACCGGGATTGCCAAATCCGGCGATCAGGTAAGTGGTAAGGTTGGATTCGGGTTGTTGAGGTTTACGAAGCATGCGAAACATAATAATTATTCCTGTATTAGCGGAGTGATCGTTTGGTTATCCAGTAAATTCCAAAAAGAATAAAAAATCCCAATCCAACCCCGGCGCCGCGCAGCATACTGGCATTCAGGTCTGCCCGGGTTAACACCGCGGGATTGGGGGAAAGCGGTGCGGGTGTGGGGCGGGGAGTACGGGTGGGAACCGCGGTCGCTTCGGGTGTAAGGCTGGCGGCAATTTTGCCGGGATCCTGTGGTGTGGATGTTTCTACCGGTGAATAATTCCGCACCCGCAATCCTGGAACCGTTGTGGATTGTGAGTTGCCATCTGCGAAGAACACCGTGACGCGCAGATCATAGATGCCATCTGAGATCAAACTGGTATCCCAATCGGCGATCTTGCCGGGGTTGACGGATCTGTCCGCTTCCGCGATCAGGAACCAGGTATTCTTCGGATCATTCGTGTAGCGGTATTCTACTTCCACGCGTTGAAAGCCGGGTAGCCCGGTCACCCCGCTGATCTCAGTCAACCCGATTACTGCTTCGCCGGCACGCGGAGATATAACAACCGGTTTTACCGGTTGCGACTGGGCCCGTGCTGATGAAAATGAAATCAGCAGGGTAATTAAAACGAGAAACCAGACCATTCTATGGAAACGCATAGCATTTAATTTTATCACCTCTGGAAATAATGTTCCTCAATAAGTAATTTTTGATCGGCTTTTGAAGGATATTTTGTCAAGTTTATACAGGTAGCGATTTTTCTCATTAAGACTATGTGCTATAATTTTTTTATATGAGCGAAGAAACCGAACAAACCGATCAGGCAGAACCCGTTATCCACGAAGAAACAGGCGCAGCTCCAGAACCTGCGAAGAGTAAGGCTGTTATCTGGGTTGTTGCAGTGGTGATCCTGGTTCTTGCCGGCCTTGCCGCGGGGACAATTTTCCTGCTGCGCAGCGATGTGGGTACAACCAGCCATATCCGTGATATTTTCATCATCTTTATGGCGCTTGAATCCTTCATTGTCGGGCTCGCGCTGATCGTTCTGGTTGTTCAACTGGCCACATTGATCAATCTTCTGCAGAATGAGATCAAACCGATCCTAAATTCCACCAATGAGACTGTCAATACACTGCGTGGAACAGCCACTTTCTTGAGCGATAACATAGCTGAACCGGTGATCAAACTCAACGAGAGTGTCGCCGTTATCCGCAAGTTGATGGATTTTTTGAAGGTCTGGAAATAATACTCATAGCAAATTAAACCGGTTGTATGAATCGTTGAAAGGAGAAAGATATGTCAGATCGTGATGAATTTGGAGCTTTCCTTGTGGGGTTTGTGGTCGGTGGTCTGGCCGGCGCTGTAGCGGCTCTCCTTCTTGCCCCGCAATCCGGAGAAGAAACCCGGACTGTGATCAAAGAAAAAGCCATTGAGCTTAAAGATGTTGCTGCTGATTCCTATAATGAAGCGTATGGGGCGGCGGAAGAATTTGTGCGCACAACGGCAACCAGAGCCGATGAACTGATCAAAGAAACATCCGTCAAAGCGGATGAGTTGGTAAAAGCGACCACCGAAAAAGCGGATGAACTGGTAAAAACAACTACCGAAAAAGCGGCAGAACTTGGACACAAGGGACAGGTAGTCCTTGAAGAACAGAAGAGCCGCCTGGTCGGGAAGAAAGAAAAACCCGCTGCGTAGTTTTTTCTCTGTAAGAATCAAAGCCCCCGTGATTCAATCCACGGGGGCTTTGTTGTAGATCAAACAGACAACCCGCGAAGGATTCCGATGCTGGCGGGAATCTGTGAAACCAGGTCGCTGGGCAGGATGGCAGCCGGGTCGACGTCTTCCGAGGCCAGGTCACCGCAATTGCCGTGGATCCACACGCCCAGCCGGGCGGCATCCACCGGTTTGACGCCCTGCGCGAGGAACCCGGTGATCAAACCGGCCAGCAGGTCGCCGCTGCCGGCGCGCGCCAGACTCGGGTTGGCGCAGGTGGAGATACTGGCGTGCCCGTCCGGTGTGGCGATGACGGTCAACGCGCCTTTCAGGATGACGATCTGATTCCATTCTTTCGCGAAATGCAGGGCGAGGTCAAGCCGTTTTTCTTGAACTTCTTTCACCGATAACCCGGTCAGGGCAGCCATCTCACCGGGATGCGGGGTGAGAATGCAGCCGGCGGGAATTAATTTCCACCATTCAGGGATATCCGCCAGAATACGCAAGCCTTCCGCGTCAATCACAAGAGGGGGCAGTTTGGCCGGTGATTTAGAGCCGGCTTCTTCCGGTTCTGTGGGAACAAATCCAATAACGCTGCCTTTGCCCTTCTTCCCCTGTTGGGTGAATAACCGTTTGATGAAGTGACGGGTGGTTTCTTCTGTTTCAAGTCCCGGGCCGATCAACATGGCGGTGACTTTATCCAGGTGTTTAAGGATGACTTCCGCGCCGGCTTCGGCAATAACGCCGGATTCATGCGGCAGCAGCAGCCAGGTGACTTCAGGGATCTGGCCGGCTATGGCCGAGTGGATCATTCCCGGAATGGCGGCGCGAACCAGTCCCGCACCGCTGCGGTATGCGGCTTCCGCCGCGAGAAGAACGGCGCCTGTGTAGTTGATGGAGCCGGCTGTGATCATGGCTGTGCCAAATGTTCCTTTATGCGCATCCAGCGGACGTTTCGGGAGCATTCCGGCAACCTTGATCGGCGTGATGATCTCGTGAAGCTCGTTTTCCCATCCAGGCAGGTTCTTATCAAACCCTATGGAAATATTCACCAGATTTCCGCAGTATTCATACGCGGGGAAGGAGAGCAAACCGGTTTTGACAGCCGCCATGCTCAGGGTATAGTCACAGTGCAGGGTTTCCGGAGAAACCTGCCCGGTGGAACAATCGATGCCGCTGGGGCAGTCAACAGCCAGGATGACCATACCGCTTTCAAATTTGTTCACGGCTTTCAATACGGAACGCAGAGAATCATCCAGGGGGAGCCGGGCGCCAGTGCCAAGGATCCCATCCAGCAGGAATTGGGTGTTGCCGCACCATTTTTTCAGGGTAGCCAGTTTGGCGTCATCACTGATCTTCGCTAATGATCCGCCGGCTTCAATATACTCTGCCACCAGGGAGTCGTCAGAGTCACGTTCTTTAACCAGGTAGGCTCTGGTCTTCCACCCTTTTGACTGCAATTCTTCCAGCGCGATCAGGGTGTCACCGCCATTGTTACCCGAACCGACCAGGCCGAGAATGGTGCGGTCAGCTTCTTCTTCAAATTCCATATAAAACCGGGTATCCACAAAATCAGCGATACCGGTTCCGGCCAGTTCCATCATTCTGGCATATGTATGCCCTGATTCATCGGCTCTTTTTTCAAGAGCGCGCATTTGCTCAACAGTCGCTATTAACATATGTCTCCTTACAGGTATACAACGTATTCGTTTACTATCATCCATAATACCGGTTAAAATTCTAACCGCGAATTCATCCCAAGTATATAAATCTTTCGTAGGACGGGCAACCACTTTATGAAAAAATACCTGCTTTTCATCGTGTTCGTCTCCGGTTTCACCAGCCTCGCCGCAGAAATGGCAGCCTCCCGTCTGATGGGGAATTATTTCGGCTCCAGCAACCTGGTGTGGGCCAGCATCATCGGTTTGATCCTCATCTACCTGACCGTCGGGAATTTTATCGGCGGTAGTTGGGCAGACCGCTCGCCGAAATATGGCACGCTTTACCGCATACTGGCGTGGGCCGGGTTCAGTGTGGCACTCGTTCCGGCGGTATCACGGCCGGTATTGCGCTGGGCGGCAGACGCGTTCGATTCTCTGCAACTGGGCGTGTTGTTTGGCTCGTTTGTGGCCGTGATGATCTTATTTATTGTGCCCATTATTCTGATGGGCACCTCGTCACCGTTTGCCATACGCCTGGCGATAAAAGACAATAATGAAGCAGGCCGGCTTTCAGGCCGTATTTACGCTGTTTCCACCCTAGGTTCATTTATCGGCACATTCATCCCGGTTTTGCTGCTTATCCCCACTGTGGGAACCTACCGAACTTTCCTGGTTCTCGGCCTGGTGTTGACAACCTGCACCCTGTGGGGGCTTAAACTGGAAGAGGGATGGAGGCCGATGCTCAAGCTGGCGTGGATGCCGGTTGTCATCGGCGCGTTATTCTTCACGATCAACCTGGGGACGGACAAGAGCAGCGCGGGTATGATCTATGAGACCGACTCCGCGTACAACTATATTCAGGTGCTGGAGCAGGACGGGTATCACATGCTGCGGTTGAATGACGGGCAGGGGGTTCATTCCATATATCACCCGGATGTCTACAATTATTCCGGCCCCTGGGAACAGGTGCTGGTAGCCCCGTTTTTTAACCCGGATTCTGTGGGTACGGCGGATGTCAACAGTATGGCTATTGTGGGCCTGGCTGCGGGAACAACCGCGCGGCAGGCTGTAAAAGTGTTCCCCAACATTTCCATCGACGGTTTCGAGATCGACCCGGCTATCGTGGATGTTGGGCGCAATTATTTTGGCATGGATCTGCCGGCGCTGAATGTTTACGTGCAGGACGGACGCTGGGGACTAGCCCATTCCGGCCGTAAGTACCAGGTGATCAGTGTTGACGCCTACCGACCGCCATATATCCCCTGGCATCTGACCACGCGCGAATTCTTCCAGACAGTGCATGACCACCTGACAGACGATGGGGTGATGGTGATCAATATCGGCCGCGCCCCGGGTGACCGGCGGCTGATCAACACACTGGCATCCACAATCCGCACAGATTTCGCGTCCATCCATGTGATGGATCTGCCTGGCACGTTCAATTCCATACTCTTCGCGTCGGTTCAGCCTTCATCCACGGAAAACCTGACCATGAATTTCGATACCCTGCTGGGCACACCGGGGACGGACCCATTGCTGCTTGAAACCATGAATGTCACTTTATCCAGTTTGCAGCCTGACCCTCCTCAGGCTCAAGTATTTACCGACGACCTCGCCCCAGTAGAAGGTTTGACAAACGATATGATCGTGCGCTTCCTGCTGGCGGGTGATGTGGAGATGCTGCAATGACCGTACTTCGAAAATTGCTGATGATTGCGGTGACCATTTTTATACCGTTCTTTATTCTGATGACCTCCATCCGGGTGCTTCTTTTCCCGGTATTCACCGAACTGGAATACAGGCGGCCCGGTTTCCCGGCGGATCCGTATGGATTCACCCTGCAAGACCGGCTGAAGTGGAGCCGTATTTCGGTGGATTACCTCACCAACAGTGCCGGTCTTGATTACCTGGCCGATCAGAAACTGGACGCGACGACGCCGCTATATAACGATCGCGAGCTCAGTCACATGCTGGATGTGAAGAACCTGGTGCAATTCATGCTCATCGCATGGCCGTTGACCGGCATCGCCATACTTGGGATAGGACTTTTGTCCTTCCGGTCAGG
>CAYOKC010000076.1:0-2490 GCA_964404415.1 uncultured Leptolinea sp.
GTGAGCGCGAAGGGGCTCGAACCCTTAACCAATGGCTTAAAAGGCCACTGCTCTACCATTGAGCTACGCGCCCAACCAACAGGGCAATATTCTAGCACACACCCCGAAACTCGTCAACTTAAAAGGCGGTGTTTTCCGATGATATAATTTGACCAAAATCCGGGAGGAAAGCATGCGCCTCACAATCACCATCACCTACTGCACCCTTTGAAACTACACTCCCCTGGCTGTCAGTTTGGCAGCCGAATTGAGGCAAGATTTCGGACCGATGGTCGAACAACTCACCCTCATACCATCAAAAGGCGGCGTGTTTGAGGTTGAAGTCAACGGAACACTGATCTACTCCAAGCTGGCTACCGGCCGGCATGCCAACCCCGGCGAAGTACAAACGTTACTCAAAAAATTCTTACAGGATAATTCTTAATGAGCAAAAAAGGACGTGTTTTCTCGGGCGCCCGCCCCACCGGACGCCAGCATCTCGGCAATTACCTCGGCGCCATCAAGAACTACGTGGCCATGCAGGATGACTTCGACTGCGTCTACTGCATCGTTGACGTCCACGCGTTGACCACCATGGAAACCACCATGGAACTCAAACAGAACACCTACGATATGGCGCTTGACTGGCTTGCCGCGGGCATCCGCCCCGAGGAAAGCATCGTCTTCGTGCAATCGCATGTGCCCCAGGTGATGGAACTGCACACCTACCTGTCAATGGTCACCCCGCTCGGCAAGCTTACCGACCTGCCGACCTTCAAGGAAAAAGTGCGCACCCAGCCGGAGAACGTCAACTACGGGCTGGTGGGCTACCCTGTGCTGATGTCAGCCGATATTTTGCTGTACAAAGCCAACTTTGTCCCCGTGGGTATTGACCAGGCTCCTCATCTTGAATTCGCGCGGGAGTGCGTGCGTTCCTTTAATTACCGCTACGGCACCAAGGTGCTCATCGAACCCCAGATGAAAGCCACTGAATTTCCCAAGGTGCTGGGTACTGACGGGGTTCAGAAAATGGGAAAGAGCCTCAACAACCACATCGAACTCGCGTCAACACCTGAAGAGACCCAGAAGCGCGTGATGACCATGGTCACCGACCCGCAGCGCCTTCGCCGAACCGATCCCGGCAACCCCGATGTATGCAACGTCTTCTCGCTCCACAAGATGTTCACCCCGGCGGATGACGTGGCTGAGATCAACGTGGAATGCCGGCGTGCCGGCATTGGCTGCGTGGATTGCAAAAAGAAACTGGCCGCCAACCTGAACGCCCACTTTGAACCCTTCCGCGTCCGCCGCGCCGAGTTTGATAAGAACCCGAAAGCCGTCTGGGAGATCCTGGATGACGGCGCCAAACGCGCCGGCGTCATCGCCGAAGCCACCATGGTGGAAGTGCGCGAAGCCATCGGCCTTCCCTAAACCATGCGCGCCGTACTGCAGCGCGTCAAACACGGGCGCGTCACCATTGAGGGCAAGGTCAACGCGGATATCGGGCAGGGTTTTATCATCCTGCTGGGTATCGGCCCCACCGATACCGATGAGAACCTGCTGGCCGCCGCCAAAAAGATCACCCTGATGCGCGTCTTCGAAGATGACCAGCGCAAAATGAACCGCTCCATTCTGGATATCGGCGGCTCTGCTGTGGTCGTCTCGCAATTCACGCTGTATGCGGACACCCGCAAGGGCAACCGGCCGTCCTTCACCGACGCCGCGCCGCCCGCTTTAGCCAGCGCGCTGGTGGACAAATTCGTGCAGTTCCTCCGCGATCAGGGTGTGCCCACGGAGACGGGTATCTTTGGCGCCGACATGCTGGTAGATATCAGCAACGACGGTCCCGTCACCATTATTTTGCGGGATGACTAAACCCTAATTCTGACCCGGGAGTTCCCCGCTCCAACATAACATATCGATCTGTACCGCCGCCGCTCCATGTTTCAGGGCGGCGTTCGCGTCTTCTCTATTACACACGCCCCCGAGGATGACCGGTACATCCAGCCCGCGCAGGTCCTGCAGCGCGTTCAACATCTGCGGGAACAATCCCGGACCGTGCAGGCGCCCGTGAGTCAACTTACCGGTGGATGTTGTCAACGCGCCGCGCGGGGTGCCCAGCGTCAACGCGCTCACGAAACCGGGCAGCGACTTGAACAACCGCGGATCTTCCCCCAGTGAGATATATACCGCCAATGGTTTCTCCCCGCGAGCGGCCGTCAACAATTGGCGCGCCCAATCAACCGTGCAGGCTGGCGGGAGGCCAAGTTCGATGGCCGCAACACCTTCCAGTTCTTCGATGTCACGCACCATACCCTTTAGTTCATCCGGATCCTGGCTGATCAGGTGCACCCACACCGGCAACCCGGTCTGCTCCCAGTGACTGGCATACGTTCGCCGCACGGCTTTCCACCCACCGTTCGGAAGCCCTGTGTGAAGCAGGAACCCGCCGGGGAACGGCAGGAGTGAACGGTCTGCTGATGGCACGCGCGCGCGCCAACTCACCGGGTT
>CAYOKC010000076.1:2500-17937 GCA_964404415.1 uncultured Leptolinea sp.
CCGCTCCTTCCGGCAGCCGTTGCGCCCGGGGTGAAAACCCCAGCGTGCCGGCCTGGTTCATCCATTCCGAAGGCAGGTCAAGCTCAACACGGTCACTGCTTTCCATTAAATATCCAACTCCGCCAGTTGAAAGACCGGCCCGTCAGAACAGGCATTCATCCAACCGCGCTTTGTCTTAACCGCGCATACCCCGCATTCCGCCGTCCCGTGGCAGGCCAATGGGGTATCAACCAGCACCTGTATATTGCGTTTTGAGCCAGCAGAATCGCCGCGGATGACCATGCTCTTCCACACGCGCAAATGGTCAAATGACGTGTCACCGATGATACAGTCAGCCCAGGCGCAGGCATCCTGCAGTTGGTCGCGTGTCAACAGTTCAATTTCAGGTGAAATTTCGTTGGGTTGACTATACGAAAAGAGCGCGGCCTCCCCGCCATTCGCGAGGATTGTCCCGGCGACAGGTAGCAATCGTTGTGGATGCCCGGCCGCGGAGATCATCAACAGCCGCCTCACTGTTGATGAAATCGCGAAACCTTTACCCATCGGGTATCGTATGGATAAGTAAACACCCGGCTGCCAGGTTACGGGTGTATCCAGCGCGGAAGTAAGATACGCGCCATCCAAGCCCCCCGGGAACAATGTGCCCGGTAGAATGTCACCCTGGGCTCTGGCCGACAGGTATTGACCCGGTTGAATCGAAAACCTGAACGCCGGGTCAAAATGAAGGCAAACCGCGCTGCCATTCATATAAATTTCTGATACGAAAACTTGTGCAAGCTTCATCGTTGGGAATATATCACATTGTATAATTTTAGATACGCAACTTACCAAAGGAGACAGAATGGACATCGCTTCATTAGTCGTAATTATCAGTTCGGCTGCCTGGCTGGCAGTCGTCGCTACCATACTCGTGATTGTGGTTCAGGCGTCCCGTGGACGGCCGGTAGCAAAAGGAGGTTTTGTGCTCTTGATCGTTGTTCTTACAGCGATCGTCCTTTCAACCATCAGCGCCGGCTTGGTGTTCATTGAACCGGATAAACGCGGGGTTGTGATATCCGCGGTGGCGCAAAAAGGCTATCGGGAAGAAGCTCTTACCCCGGGTTTGCACTGGATCATCCCGTTTGCCGAGAACGTCGTTCAGTATCCTATCAGCCGCCAGACGTACACCATGAGCATCGCCCCCAGTGAAGGAGAAAATAGTGGAGATGATTCCATTACCGCCCGAACGTCAGACGGACAGGAAATTTATGTCGACGCGTCAGTTATTTTTGCCATTGACCCGGCACAGGTGGTGAAAGTACACATCATGTGGAAAGATCGCTATGGCGACGAGTTGGTCCGCGCGCAAGCCCGCGGGGTGATCCGTGATGTGGTTTCTCAATACCGGGTGGAAGAAGTTGTCACCACCAAGCGTTTTGAAATGGCTGATAAACTTCGTACTACGATGGCTGAAGAATTAAACGAAAACGGTCTTACCCTGGTCGATTTCATTCTGCGTAATATCACCTTCTCACCGGAATACGCGGCTTCTGTGGAACAGAAACAGATCGCCGAACAGACCGCCCAACAGGCCAAGTTCGTTGTGGAACAGAGACGCCAGGAAGCGGAACAGGCCCGCCAGACAGCCCAGGGTGCGGCAGATGCTTCTGTCATCCGCGCCAAAGGTGAAGCCGAAGCCCGCATCATCGAAGCACAGGCCGAAGCCCAGTCACTGGAATTGATCGCCAGGGCGCTGCAATCCAACCCGAACCTGCTCACCTATCAGTACATCACCAAACTGTCACCCACTGTGCAGACGATGTTCCTGCCCAGCAACGCGCCGTTTGTCTTCCAGCTTCCAAATTCGGGATTGAACACCACTCCCCCGTAGTACAATAGTTCTTATGGATCTGTTCGGTCAGGCGTTGGAAAACCGCATGAAGAATGAAGCCCCTCTGGCTGAACGTATGCGGCCGCGCACCATGGATGAATTTGTCGGCCAGGAGCATATCACTGCTCCTGGCCGCCTTCTTCGTCGCGCCATTGAGGCAGACCGGCTGTTCTCTTCCATCCTTCTCTATGGCCCTCCGGGTACCGGTAAAACCACCCTGGCCCGCATCGTGGCCAACCACACCGAAGCCTATTTTGAAAGCATTTCCGCCGTTCTAGCGGGTGTCCCCGAGTTGCGTAGGGTCATCCAGAGCGCGGAAGACCGCCGCAAGCTGAATAACCAGCGCACATTACTTTTTGTAGACGAAGTCCACCGCTGGAATAAAGCCCAGCAGGATGCCCTACTGCCGCATGTCGAACGCGGGCTGGTCACGCTGATCGGTGCCACCACCCAGAACCCGTATTTTGAAGTCATCCCGGCGCTGGTGTCGCGCTCGCGCATCTTTGAACTTGGGCCCCTTAAAGACCAGGACCTGGAAAGAATTCTGGATTCCGCTCTGTCCGACAAAGAGCGCGGGTATGGCAACCTGTCTATTGACCTGCCGGAAGACTCACGCTCCCACTTGATTGACATGGCCAACCACGACGCGCGCAACCTGCTGAACGCGTTGGAACTGGCTGTGGAAACCACCCATCCTTCCGATGACCTGGTTATTCACATCACGCTGGATATCGCCCAGGAATCCATCCAGAAACGTACCCTCGCTTACGACAAAAAAGGCGATAACCACTACGACACGATCTCAGCCTTCATCAAATCAGTGCGAGGCTCCGACCCGGATGCCGCACTGTACTGGCTGGCGAAGATGCTGGCGGCGGGCGAAGACCCGCGCTTCATCCTGCGCCGCCTGGTAGTGCTGGCCAGTGAAGATATCGGCCTGGCCGATCCGCAGGGTCTGGTGGTAGCCGCATCAGCCGTCACCGCGTTTGAATTCATCGGCATGCCGGAAGGCATCTACCCCATCACCGAAGCCACCCTGTACCTGGCAACTGCTCCCAAGAGCAATTCGGCTATGGGCGTTTATGCCGCGAAGGAACGCATTCAGAAAGAAGGCATGGGAGCCGTGCCCATACACCTTATGGACTCAAGCCGTGACGCGGCGGGTTTCGGCCACGGCGAAGGCTATCTTTACCCGCATGACTTTCCTGGCCACTTTATCCCGCAGGAATACCTGCCCAAGTCGGTGAATGGCTCACAGTTCTATCAACCCTCTGATCAGGGATACGAACGGATCATCGCGGAACGCCTGGAACAATGGCACCGGCAGGTGGAGGACTCCCGGGACTTTCCTAAGGGGAAAAAGGATATATAAACATGCCAACCCTGATCCTTGCGCGCCATGGGGAGACTGATGTGATCGGCAAGAAATTGACCGGCCGGATCACCGGTATCCACCTGAATGCCAACGGCCGGAAACAGGCCAATCTGATCGCTGATGCATTATCCGCTCATCCAGTTCATGCCATTTTCTGCAGCCCATTGGAACGCACAATGGAAACCGCGAAACCGCTTTCTGAAGCCCGTGGAGTACCTGTAAGCCCGCATAGCGGATTAACTGAAGTCAACTTTGGCGCCTGGCAGGGCAAACCATATAAACAACTGCAGAAGCTGAAGCTCTGGGAAACCGTCCAGAATAATCCATCCAAAGTAACATTTCCCGCAGGCGAATCGTTTGTCACCGCGCAGCAGCGCATCGTCGCCACCCTGGATGAGATCATGTCTGTGATGGGCGAAAATGATCTTGCCGTGTGTTTCTCACACTGTGACCCCATCCGGCTTGCCTTATCATATTATTTAAACATGGCCCTGGATGATTTTCAGCGGCTGACAATTGACCCCGGTTCACTATCCGTGATCCACCTGATTAATTCAAAGCCGCGCCTGGGGCGCATTAATTTCCCTCCGGGAATCGAACCACCGGATATTATAAAAAGAGACTGATCCTTCTTGTTGAAAACTCCGGGGATCAGTCTCTTTTTTTTTTTATTAGTCGGAAGACAGATTGAAATAGTTATATATCGCCCGCGATATCTGGGCGTACATGATATTCGTCGGATCAAATACTACCTGAACCGGGTGATAAAGGAAAACTGTGATCACATAATTTCCGCCCGGTGAATAGACAATTCCCGCGTCTTGCATGAAATGGATCACACCATCCGTCGGGTCTGTCACCCAGCCGTGTTTGTGGGCAAACTGGGTTCCCTCAGGAAGACCGGCTTCCAACAGCACACCGATCTTGTTTTTGGCCAGAAAAGCCACCATCTGACGGCATTCATTCTGGCTGATCTCACCTTTGAACGCGGCAGTGAAAGTCCCGCCTCCGGTGCTGGCACAATCATAGATATCACTGAGCAGTAAACCCATTTCCATGGGTGTTGTCTGGTTGTATTGATCAGGCAGCGTGTTGATATCGGTGCGCGAATTGGCCGGAGTAGTGAAACGCTTTAGCAGAGGCGCTCCCTGGTAAAAGTACCCGCCAAGGAATGTATTGGGTAATCCGAGTTCCGCCATGTCTTTGCTTACAACCAGTGGACCGGCATTCGCGTCCAATACATCAGACATCAGTTTATCCGCAGGGGGGTTGTCAGAACGGTCAATCATCAATGTGATCTGGTCGCTGATCGTGGGCAATAAAGGTTCATTCGCCTGTCTGAACACTGACACCATGATCGGAATTTTCATAGTGCTCGCGGCGGTAAAAGCTACATCCGGATTTATTACTTCATTTTTATTGATAGCAAAATGAAGTTCCTGATTGGTCTGTAGATCCTTTACATACATTTCAGCCAATCCGTCAAAATTCTCCGCGAGTATTTGCTGAATGAGTATCTGTAAATTCTGCAATGACGGCCGGGGGGGAGCCACCTTTTTAAATGAGAGGTTGACCACCCTGCTCGATGGAGATTTCAATGCATCTGAAATTAGAAGCACCGCGCGGTCAATATCCAGGGTAGATCCCGGGGTACCACCGGTAAAGGTTGTGCTTCCGGCCACCGGTATAGCGGCAGTGGGAGGTGAATCAAAGCGCGCGGCTATTTCATCCTTCAGGTATCCACGCAAACGGTCTTCCGACAAACGGGAGCTCAATGGGATGTCAGCCGAAGAAGGCTGGCGGTTCCATAAATACCCCCAAAAACCGGACCAGAATGGCTCATTGACACGCTGCAGGTCTGCCGCGGAGAGCATATTTTCGAGGTCAAGTTCAAACCCCAGAACAGCAGGTTTCACCTGGATGATCGCGTTGTTGTATTGCAATTCGATCGATACACCGTACGCCTGAACCAGCCGCTCAGCCGCCTTTTGACGGTCAAGGCCGCCTACCGGAACCCCGGCTATTTTCATGCCGGTCGGAAAATTTCCACGGATACGGCTGTAACCGATCAGATTGTAGACAGTAATCAATACCGCTAGAAAAATCATCGCCAGGGATACCCAGCGCAAAATGGAAAATGATCGCCTGTTATTCATATCGCCTCTGCGGGTGATTCTACCAGAAACCTGATGGCTGAAAAATTATCAATGAAACCATTTACACTGGTTGATCTCACATTGAGCCAATGAGTTACGTGTTCTACAAAACCCTGTATGAATTTGTAAAACAAAGGTGTATCCCTTAAAATGGAATTTGAACCCGTGACCGTTCAACCCTGTGTCTGGAGCATAATTTTGAAGAAATACCAAATGGATGTTGGCATACGTATACCGTTGCTTTACCTGATCTTTGGGGGACTGTGGATACTATTTTCTGACCAATTATTAGAATCACTGGTCCACAACACAGAAGAGCTAACCCGGTTTCAAAATTACAAAGGTTGGGCTTATGTAGCAGCCAGCGCGATATTGATATATTTCCTTTTGCGTCAATATTTACAATTACAAAAGAAAACCGAAGCCCAATTGCATAAAAGTGAAGAACGGCTTCGTCTGGCTGTCACCGCGGCGAACCAGGGTATTTATGATCTTAATTTGATAAGCGGCGAGATCATCGTCAATGAAATCTATCCATTGTTGCTGGGGTATGATCCGCTTACATTTCATGAAAAACTCCCACAATTTCTCGAACGGACTCATCCGGATGATAGGGATTACCTGGATAAGCTTTTTAATGATTACATCCGCGGTAAGGCGGATGAATATAGACTTGAGTTCAGGCAACAAACGGCTACCGGTGAATGGAAATGGATTTCCTCCATTGGACGGATCGTCGAATGGGATTTAAAAAACCAGCCTACCCGTATGCTCGGAACTTTTATTGATATTACCGGTAAAAAGCAGGAAGAAATTATCCGTAATCAACTGTTGGAAGAATCTCAGCGGCGGTTAAGACGCATAGAGTCACTTCATGAAATTGATGAGGAAATCAGTTCCAGTTCGGAGCTATCTGCTACTTTGAACAAGATCGTACATAACGTCTTGAGTCATCTGGGGGCAGACGCGGTCGATATATTGCTGCTGGACGTAGATAGCATGACTTTTTATTACGCCGACAGCATCGGGTTTGACTCGCAACGTATAAAGAATGCCCGTGTGAAATTTGGCGGCAGTTTTGCCGGCGCCGCGGCGGAAACCCGTAAATTGGTCCATTTCACTGACCTTGACAACGAAGCCGTTGACGAAGCTTTTCGCTCTTTGTTAACAGAAGAAGGTATCAGATCCTATTTTGGCGTACCTTTAATAGCCAAGGGAAGTATTGTCGGGGTATTGGAGCTTTACCAGAGGCAGGAAATTGAACCGGATAAAGAATGGCTGGACTTCTTTCAAACACTGGCTGGCCAGGCCGCGCTGGCCATTGAAAATGCCCAACTGTTGGATGGATTGGAATCAAAAAATGTTGAACTAATTGAGGTTAATAAAGAATTGCTTGAGGCAAATGATCACCTTACCCAGGCGTATGATGCCACAATTGAAAGCCTAGCCCGGGCGTTGAATCTGCGCGATTATGAAACCGAAGATCATTCAAGACGAGTATCGATGATGATGCTTGACCTTTCAGATCTCATGGGTTTTTCCGCGGAAGAGAAGAAACACATTCATCGCGGCACCCTTTTACATGATATCGGGAAAATGGGCGTGCCCGACGCTATTCTGCGGAAGCCGGGACTGTTAACCCCGGATGAACGAAAGATCATGGAACAGCATCCGGTCTTCTCGTATAACCTGTTGAAATCCATTGACTATTTACAGCCGGCATTAAGCATTCCCCACCTCCACCATGAAAAGTGGGACGGTACAGGTTACCCCCACGGATTGAAGGGAGAAGTCATTCCGCTTTCCGCCCGTCTCTTTGCGCTGGTCGATGTGTTTGACGCACTTACCAGCGACAGGCCCTACCGTAAAGCCTGGTCTGTAGAAAAGACCGTGGAATACATTAAAGAACAAAGCGGCAAGCATTTTGATCCGGGGATAATTCCGATCTTTCTGGAATATATTAATTCGAAAAAAGACCTGATCTAACCTCCACCCTTACAGGTATTGGTCAATAATTGTTGACACGCACATCCGGCATGGGTATACTTACCCGGTTACATGACCGGCGTCTGCGGAATTAAATAAATTTAATCCCTGATCATTCAGGGTTGGAGGATGACTTGAAAAAAGCTTTGATAACCGGTATTACCGGTCAAGACGGCTCTTACCTGGCGGAGCTGCTCTTAAGCAAGGGGTATGAAGTCCACGGAATTATTCGCCGGGCGAGTACATTTAATACACGGCGTATTGATCATATTTATCACGATCCCCATAATAACGGGGAAAAGGTCAACCTGCATCTTCACTATGGCGATGTAGCCACCGGTGATACTCTGCTGGATGTGATCTACAATATCCGCCCTGAAGAGATCTATCATCTGGCTGCCCAAAGCCATGTTCGTGTCAGCTTTGATATGCCCGAGTACACCGGTGATGTGACCGGTCTGGGTACCATCCGCATTCTGGAAGCCATCCGCAAGAGCGGCACCAATGCCCGGTTCTATCAAGCTTCATCCAGTGAAATGTTCGGCGGAGCCAAACCCCCGCAATGTGAAGATACCGCATTTGAACCCCGCAGCCCGTACGCGGCAGCCAAAGTGTATGCCTACTGGGTCACCCGCAACTATCGCGAAGGGTACAACATGTTTGCCACCAATGGCATCCTGTTCAACCACGAATCCCCCCGCCGCGGTGAGACCTTCGTCACCCGCAAGATCACCCGCGCGGTCGCCGCGATCAAAGCCGGCAAACAGGAACACCTCTATCTGGGCAACCTGGATTCCCGCCGTGACTGGGGATACGCCCCGGAATACGTACAGGCTATGTGGATGATCCTCCAACAGGAAAACCCGAACGATTACGTGATCGGCACCGGTGAAGCCCATACCGTGCGCGAATTTCTGGAAGAAGCCTTCGGGTATGTCGACCTGGACTACAACGATTTTGTAAAAATCGATCCACGCTACTTCCGCCCCACCGAAGTGGACTACCTGCTGGCAGATGCCTCACGCTCCCGCAATCTATTGAAATGGGAACCCAAAATCCACTTCCACGAACTGGTTCGTATCATGATGGATGCCGACCTGGAACTGATGGGTCTGACCCCACCTGGCGAAGGCAAAAAACTGTTGGCCGACAAAGTTGGCGGTTGGCACCGCTGGGAATCACAGGTTGTATCAATGGAACGCTAAAAATAATCCCCCTCACGGGGGATTATTTTTTACTTTGCTTACCGTTTCAAAATTCTCTGCAATGCTTTGATCTCTACCGGTTCCAGGCCGGCTTCTTCCAGTGATTTAATGTCACCGTCAGCCACAGCCTGCCCGATCAACGAGAACCTCAAATCTTTTAGATCCTGTTGAACAGGGGATGTGATCTTTTCATCAGAGACAATTTTCCCATCTGCCATACGCACCACCCTACGGGTCTGCGCCGCCACTTCATGATCATGCGTAACCAGAATAAAGGTAGTCCCCTGGCTTTCATTCAATTCGCGCAAAAGTTTGATCAGATCCCGTCCGTTGACTGAATCCAGATTGCCGGTGGGTTCATCAGCCAGAATCAGCGGTGGGCGGTTTGCCAGCGCGCGGGCAATAGCCACGCGTTGACGCTGCCCGCCGGATAACTGCCCCGGCAAATGGTCCAGGCGGTGTGACATACCCACCAGGTCCAATAACTCCATCGCTCTTTCCCTGCGCTCTTTGGGTGAGCTGTAGTGGATCATGGGAATTTCCACGTTTTCCACCGATGTCAGTGTGGGCAGCAGGTTGTGCAACTGGAAAATAAACCCGACCATCTTGCCGCGGAAGGTATCCAGATCTTTCACTTTGGAGAGGTCTTCGCCATTGATCAGAATCTGCCCTGAAGTTGGCTTGTCGAGGGCGCCTAACACGTTCAGCAGGGTACTTTTTCCACTGCCGCTGGGGCCCATTACAGCCACGAACTCACCGGGTTCGATGGTGAGATTCACATTGTCGAGCGCCCGAACCTCGTCACCGTTGCCGTAAATACGGCACAGATCACGGGTTTCAACTGTCCAGGTCATTCTTGCACCTGAATATCCACAAAGGCTGTCATACCCCAACGCAGTTTTTCAGGGCGTTCATCCATGCTGATGGTAACGGTATAGTTCACGCCGGATCCTTCAGATGAACGGGCCGCGATCTTTTCAACTGTTCCCATGATGGTAACTCCGGGCAGCGCGTCAAAAGTGATATCCACCGGCGCGCCTTCTGAAATGCGGGCTACATCGATCTCATTGAGATCGGTCGTTTCTACCTGAAGTTCATTCAGGTCAGCCAGCAACATGGCATTCTGGCCGGTGTTAACCCATTCGCCCTCGCGGACGTTGATCTTACTGGTGGTGCCATTGAAGGGAGCCTTCAACTCAAGGTCTGCCAGCGCGGAGCGTGCGGCTTCCAGTTGTTTTGTCGCGTTCTCCAACTCACCTTCCAGTTGTTTCTGATCATCGGGGTCCGGTCCGTTTTTAACCTTATCCCACTGGCGCTGGGCTTCATCAAGTTCCGCTTTAGCCACAACAAGCGCGCCTTCCGCCTGCGCGACTTCCATATCGTCGGGCAATGATTGCAGATAGTTCAGGTTCCAGCGGGCTTTGTCACGCGCCAGGCGGGCCGCGGCGAACATGCTCAAAACACCTGCCCGGTTGACGTCATCTTCATCTTTGTCAACATAATAGGCCCACAGGTCGTCAGCTTTCTCAAATTCATCTTCCGCGAGGATCAGATCCGCTTTGGCCTGGTCAAGGTAGGCCGTACCGGCGCGTTGGTAATTCTTGCCTTCGCGTTTTTCTTTGGCCTTATCCAGAGCCTTTTCGGCGTCGGCTACACGCAATTGAGAAGCAGCGCGCACAACCACATGGTTTTTCGCCAGATTATCCAGATTCCGCTGCGCGGTAAGTTGAGCAACTTCAGCCGCGGAAACGGCCGCTTCCTGGGCTGCCTTTCCTTTCAACTGCAGTAATACATCACCGGCATTGAATACCTGGTTTTCCTTACCGGATACCGTTTCAACCACCCCGGAAGCCGGGATGCTTAACATCGTCCACCGCGCGGGAACCACAATCCCCGTGGCGCTTACCGTGTTCTGGGTGGAAACTTCCGCCGGAGCCGGCGTAGGTGATTGACTGTCAGCAGGCGCGGCGCCGCAGGCAGATAATGCCAGCGACACAACGACAGTGAGTAACAACAAAACGAATGATTTGCTCTGATTTTTCATAACTGCTTCTCCCAATCTATTCATAGCGAAGTGCTTCAACCGGCGGCTGCTGACTGGCTCGTATGGCCGGATAAATTCCGCCAATACCGCCCAACAGAACAGCCACCAGAATAGTCCTGCCAAACATCATCATGTTGTAAGCCGGCTGTAACATCGCCCCATACGATGGATCCAACTTGAAGAGCTGCCCCAGAAGAAGTCCCAGGAAAATACCAGAAAGCCCTCCCAGTGTTCCCAACAAAACGGATTCATTGACGATCATGCCTAGAACAGACCTGCGGCGCCAACCCATCGAACGCAGTACCCCGATCTCGCGGGTGCGCTCCATAACCGCCATCAACATGGTATTCATTACCCCAAGACCGCCGAGCAGGATGGCCATGAACGAAATTCCATTCATCATAGCCGCGGAATTTTTCATATCCGGCATCTCATCGGCGAATTCAGCAGAAAGCGCGGCATGCACATCGGTAAACCGGGTATTGATCGTTTCCACAGTCCTTTGTGCCGAATTGGGGTCTTTCAATTTGACCGCGTACATCGAGACTTTCCGTGGTTTACCGGAAAAGCTCTGGGCGTCACGCAATGTCATTACACCGCCCATCTCTTCCCAACCCACACTGGATTCATAAATCCCAACAACTTTCAGGCGGGAATTACCCAATTCGAGTGATTCTCCAACATTCTTTTTTAACGAATCTGAGATCATCCGTCCGATCATAATTTCACGATTCGCTTCAATAGACCGGCCTTCAACAATATTAAACCGGTTGATCGCCTGGCTTCTCGGGGCATAGCCCTGGATAATGAAGAAACCGCTCCCACCCGGAAGCATGGCTGCCGTGAAAACCAGCCCGGTGACCGCATCCACTTCGGGCAGCGCGGCAATCTTTCCACCGGTACGCTCATCAATGGCGCTGTATCCGGTATCAGAAATACCCGCCTGGCGGATCATAATTTCCGAATCAGCATTAACAGTGCCGTTGATAGAATCGACCATTCCCACGACCATCGCTTCAAGGGCAAGTATGGCGCCGACTGTCAACGCGATGGCACCAAGGGTTAGAAAGGTACGGGTTGACCGCTGCCATAAACTTTGAACAGCCATCCCGCCGATCGGGAACCGACGTTTCTTACCGCCACTGCCGCCGCCTTCATACCGGAGCGCTTCCACTGGCTGCAAACGTGAGGCTTTCCAGGCCGGGTATACACCACCCGTCAACCCGAGCAAAAACACAATGGTGAACGCCTGCGTGATCAATTCAGGCCGGATATTCCCAACTGAACCTCCCCAGGACCGCAGGACACTGGAAAAAGTCAATAAGAACAGCAGCCCAATTCCGCTTCCTACCACTCCTCCGGATAGGGACACCAGGATGGATTCTCCAAGGATCATCAACATCACGCGCCGGCCTGACCAACCAACAGCCCGCAGCACGCCAATCTCACGGGTGCGTTCAAAAACAGCCATGAGCTGCGAGTTCATCATGCCCACACCGCCGATCAAGATCGCCAGTCCGCCAATAGCCCACACGCTCCCCTTCATCATGTCAACCATGCCCTGCTTTTCACTGAATTCCTTTGTCCCTGCCAGTAAAAGGTCAGGATACCGCTTCTCAATTTTCTGTTGGAAGCTGGCTTTTCTATCCGGGCTCTTGAGTTGGATATAGAACAATGACACCTGCCGGGCTTTCCCCAGAAGCTGCTGGCTGTCATCCAACCGCAAAACAGCTCCGCTATCTTCAAAAGCGTCGCCGGTTTCGTAGATTCCGACTATCCGATAGACATTCTGCGTCAACCGCAGTGTGTCGCCGACTTTCTTCTTCATCGCTTCAGCCGCCTGCCCACCCAGTAATACAGGTTTCCCTTTTGCCGAGTTAGCTTTGGGCGAAGAGAGCGATATGCCCTCTTTGATCACGAACTTATCAAGGATAAAACTGTCTTCGGGATAGCCGAAAACAAAGAAGTACGGCGAATCATCGGTGGTGACGATACCTTCCGTCATTCCGCTGACCTTAGACACTTCCGGCAACGCGGCAATCTCATCACCGATCTCTTCTTTGACCGTGCTCATACTGATGTCATACGAATCCGGCTGGCTGAGCACCAGGTCAGCTTTGCTGCCGGTCATCATATTGTTGTAGCCCGCCTGGAATCCATCTGCCATGGTGCCAAGACCGATAATGGCAGCCGTGCCAATACTGATCCCAAGGATGGTCAATAAGGTGCGGCCTCTGCGGCGAATTAAGTTTGTGATGATTATTCTGAGCATAGTTTTAACTTTCAGCTTTCAGGCTTCATTAGCCCTAAGTCCATCTACGAAGTAATCAGAAATTTGTTTCAAAAATTCCTTATCCTGCCATTTTTCGGTAACATACGGCTCATTTATCGCCCGCAAGAAGAAGAGCCCGATAAATTCAGCCAGCAGAAATCGCGAAGCGGATGAAGGATCTGTCTCCTTGATCTCGCCTTTATCAACCCAGTCTTCAATCTCTTTCTCCATGGATTCCAGCGCCGGTTTTACAAGAATATCCATGTAGTGTCCTCGAAAATGACTGTTGGAAATTGCTTCTCCCATTGTCGCCCGCATCATGGGTTCCAATTCGTCAAGAAATCCATGCCTGATCTGGAGTGTCTTTTTTAACACATCCTGCCGCAGTGAGTTGTCATCATCATCAGTTAGGATTTCATCAATCCCGGATTGCGCCAATTTTTCGAGTATGGCCAAAAGCAGGTGATCTTTACTTTCGAAGTATGTATAAATCAAACCTTCAGAAAGATTGGCCCTCTCCGCGATCTCCCGGGTGGTAGCGCGTTGATATCCTTTTTCCCCAAAAATACTGGAAGCGGCTGTAAGAATCTGGGCCTTACGTTCTTCCACCCGCTGTTGACGCCGTTCAATAGCCCGGTTTGACAACCTGGTTGCATTCGACTGGTTCATAATTGAGCCTCACTCATTAATTGAGCAACTGCTCATTATTCTATTACATTTACAACCTGAGTCAAGAGGTAAACAGGTTAATTATCCTCATCCACATCTGTTGACGGTTCTTCGGCGGGAATAGCCGAATCACTGTACGCCAGGAACATGGCAGCCTGTGACGCCGATTCGTACGCCCCCTTCAGTTCATCTTCCAACAGGAAATTGCGGATGATCTCAGGTTGACCCAAACGGCGTAATACAGGTAGTTGAACCTTGGGCGGTTTTACCTGTACTGAAAATAATTCCAATGCGTCGCCTGCTTCCCAGAAAAGTTCAGCGTCTGGTTCAAGGGAGGTGTTTTCCTCCTCCGTTGGTGTATGGATTGCCTCTTCCACCGGTCCGCCCCTGTGGAGGCGCAATCCTTCCAGAACCTGATCCTTGGAACGCCCGCGCATCCGGAAGAGAAGGAACGGGTCCTCATCAAACCGGTCACCCAGAATGTAATGTGCCGCTGCCACATGCTTGCATGGGTTCGCCCAATCCGGGCATGAGCACTGGGTCACCAGGTCACCAGGCCGTTCAGGGAAAAGGCTCAATCCCGCGCTCTGGAACGCGTCTTCAATATTTTCCGGCATTTCACCGGCCAACAACTTCGCGGCATAGACCGCCTGGCCGGCAAGAACATCCAGCGCCTTTTCCCATTCTTCCGCCTTCAAAGGCATCACCTGAATGGTCACCCGGTAGGGTTTGACGCGCGAGCCTTGCACGGTAGCAGCCACACCATTCTTGATCTCCCCCATGGAGAGCACCTGGCCCTGGCTGGCGTAATCCTGACCACGTGAGAGACGGCGTCCATCCATCAATTTTTCCATGGCATGGATCCAACGCCGTGCCCACCAGTTGCGTCCGAATTGGCCGTTTTCAGCCAGGGCTTTGATCCCGCCAACCGCTTTTAACGGAATGGAAGGAACGTGATTGTTTTGGTCTTCCGCTTTCTGGTTGCCGTTTTGACGCCGGTCTGCCGGTTTGCGGTGCGCGTTAGAATATGGCGCGTGGTCTCGGGTATTGGGAGTTCGTTTTTGCCCCTTGTCCGGTGTTCGCCGTTTATTGAGCCCGGTCTGCCCGGTTCCATCCTGCCGGTTGTTCTGCTTATTACGGGGAGGCTGTGACGGCCTGTTGGGGTCGCGTGATGCGTTTTGCGAATTTGATTGTGACGTATTCTGATTCTTGTCGCGGCGCACATACGGCCTGCGCGGCCGACGGGGAGCGTTTGAGTCAGAAGGATTGGATGGGTTGGATGGGATCTCAGTCATCATCACACTCTTAATGTCACCATATCGCGCAATTCTTCGGTGCTCATTTCCGTCAACCATTGATCGCCGCTGGCAATAATGGCATCAGCCAATCCTTTTTTGGATTCGATCATATCGTCTATGCGCTCTTCCAGCGTTCCAACTGTGATCAATTTATGTACCTGAACATTGCGGTTCTGACCAATGCGGTAGGCACGGTCAGTCGCCTGGTCTTCGACCGCCGGATTCCACCAGCGATCAAAATGGATGACCTGGTTCGCCCGGGTAAGGTTTAAGCCGATACCGCCAGCCTTAAGAGACAAAATGAAGATGGACGGGCCATGCGGATCTTCCTGGAATCTCTTGACCATCTGGTCACGCACTTCGGGCGGGGTTTGACCGTACAGGAATTGCACACCTACGCCCATCTGACGGGGCAGCCAGGAAGCCAGCAGTTTTCCCATCTCGGCATACTGGGTAAAAAGCAAAACCCGGTCGCCTTCGCTGATGATCTCTTCCAGCAGTTCAGTCAAACGCAGTATCTTGCCGCTGCGCCGCAGGAAAGTATCGTCCGCCGGAATCGATT